>DAORJS010000468.1:0-2318 GCA_035439185.1 Chitinophagaceae bacterium | reverse complement strand
GTGTTCAGGTCGTTTTTACTGATTTGTTTTGCCATCATGGCTGCTGATGAATTCAATATCACCCTGTATTCACCCGCCGCGGTGTAAAATCCAAGATCCCATGAATTCCTGTTGACTGCAGTTTGCCGGTTGGCACTGAGATCCACAAATACTTTATTGGGATATAATGTTCCGCCTCCGTTGATGGTGAGTGAAGCATTCGAAGCAACAATCTCACCAAAATCCAGTCTGAAACGTCTGGTAACGCCGATCAGTACCGGAGCTGCTGCATTGTTAATATCAAAAACAAGGTTTTCATCCCCATCAAATAACACCGCATTGTTTTTATTCACTGTAAAAACGGCTTCGTTACTGCCTGATGGAACGGTTAATTGCATTTTCCCGTTCACAGCAGCCGGATTGGTGGTATAGTCAACCCCATACATCACCCCTGTTTCTGACAGATTAATGTTGACCGGAATTTCCCGATCTGCGTGGATGGCCAGTTTTAAACGGACAGTAATGGCCGTTTCTGCAGCCGTGATGCCCTGTCCGGCTGTTTCAAAGACAACATAGTTATCCGCCGTCAGAGCATCTCTTTTACGACAGGATACAATCAGCAGCATCAGGAGTATAATGGCGGGTATCAGGTATATTTTTCTCATGATCAGTTTTTTTATTGTTGATTTATGTTCAGGCTTATTGATTCCAGTTGAAAACAAGTCCGATAAAATAAGACCGGCCCGTGCCTACATTCAGTCCACCCCCGGTATGGATACCACCCTGAGTAAAACTGCTGCGCACCCGGCTTACATCAAACAGGTTACGAACACCGGCATTGATCCGGAACAGCTTGCCCATTTTTTTCAGTGCTGTAAAATCTGCCAGATGATAAGCATCCTGTTCAGACAGTACCACATCAGGACCATCTGTTACATAGCGTGGTCTTTTCCCTATGAGTTTGTAGAATAAATTCAAATCAAGACCAGCCTTCTTTAAACGGTAACTGATATTGCTATTGGCTTCTACAGACCATAACTGACGGGGAAGGTTATCTCCGGTTGCATACAAGTCATTATAAAAACCGGTACCGGCTGCACCTGCACTGATATTCCAGTTACCAAATGTTACAGAAACTGAAAGGTTAATACCTGCTGTGGTGCTGTTTAATACATTATACAATTTTGCAGTATCTGAACCCTGTGTGAATACAAAATCAATCAGGTTTTTTACATCATTATAAAAACCACCGAGCTGAGCGTTCCAGTTGATCCCGTTTTCCAATTTACGGTTCCAGACGAAGGTGCCAGTAAAACTATGAGAGGTTTCTGCTTTCAGATCAGGATTACCCACTACCTGGTGATTCGCATCAAAGAAGCTGAAATAAAGTTCCCGGAGAGAAGGAGAACGGAAACCTCTGGCATAGGATAAACGCAGGTCAAGATTTTTGGATAACACAAATTTTGTATTTACTGATGGAATCACCGGTGGTGCATCATAAACTGAATTACGTATTACTCTTATCCCCGGGCGAATACTGATTTTATCAGATGGAGTGATTTCAGCCGTCAAAAACCCTGCAAAATCATTCACCGCATTTGATCCGGCTTTTAATCTTTCCCCGTCACCGCGATCAAGACTGATATCCACTCCGGGCTGAAAACTGATCAGTGATGATAGCCTGTATAAAGCTGTACCCCGGAAAGTAAAATTTGAAAACTGAACCAGGGCCTGTTTACCTTCTCCCGGATCTAATCTGATATCACCGGTCGCTTTGTTAAGGGTAGTTGAAAAAACCTGCCGGCTGTAATCAGTATAGGATGATTGTACCTGAAACGATAGATTCTTATTCATGAAATAAGATCCCTGCAACTGGTGCATCAGCCTTTGGGAAAGATATTCCTGATCTACTGCAAGTGTTTCTCCGGATATCGGGTCAGGAAAGGCAGAGAAATTTCCTGGATTGGTGATCACTTCATCCAACCCATCAATCCGGTAACGGAGACTGAGTTGATTATGGTGATATGCTACAAACCCGCTGAGGATGCGTTGATCTTTTTTATGCCATACCAGTTCCCTGTCAACTGCTGTATCCTTCCAGCCGCCAAAATAATTATGTGCAAAGGAACCACCGGCTTCCCATTTATTTTTTTTCCAGGTCAGTCCGGCCTGTTGGTTATGGACTCCCTGCTCCCATCCGTACTCTTTTCCTGCTGATTCTTCCTGCAGTCTTGCATTGACACTGAAACCGGCTGTATTTGCTTTCTTAGTAATGATATTGATAACACCTGCCAGCGCATCTGCGCCATATATAACTGATAAGGGTCCTTCCACAATTT
>DAORJS010000467.1:0-2318 GCA_035439185.1 Chitinophagaceae bacterium | reverse complement strand
AATAATGATGTACTGAATAATAACCTCTTTCTCTATCGTGGATTAAAGATTGATCCCAGCAATGATATCCTGTATAATACCGCCGTGGTGAGGCGAAATAACCAGGAGCTGAAAGCATTCAAGAATAAAACCATTGATATCTGTTTTACCCGGGATAATATTTACCTGCGATTGATGGAAAACCAACGGGTGAAAGATGTAAAATCATTATATAGTGTACTGGCACCGGTTCCTGAAAATTATTCCATGGCCCAGGATCTCAAAGCCATTTCGATGTTTCCGAATTATGATGGAGAAATGCCATCGCTGGCTGCCGTGCACCGGGATATCAGGAAAACAGACCTGCCAAAGTCTGCCCAGGGAAAACAACGTAAAAGAAAATCAGTTTTTGGATTTTTTCAATTTTGAAATATGATGAAAAAGAAAATACTTGGATGCCTGCTGATCGCTTTTTTGACAGGACCAATTGTTGCACAAAAACCACCGGAATTAAAACCCGTAAGGATTGCTGATAGTTTGTCTGCCAAAGAACTGGCAGACAGAAATCCGGTACTCCTGCGTAAAGAATTGGACTCTTTAATCAAAGCACATCAGCAGGTTATCCCGGTTGATATCAAAAAAGAGGAAGAATCCCAGCCAGCCTCAATTCCCGTGAATTCATTACTGGCAGGAGCTGCTGTCATCATTCTGTTGTTATTGGTTCAATTACTGCTTTCTTACCGGCAGCATAAATGGTTGCGGACACTGAGTACAACAGGGGCCGGTAATAAATTGGCTGTGCCGGAACCCGGAGCTGTCAAGGCCGGAAAAAAGACAAATACAACAGAAGAAAAGGGGGAGAATCTGCAAACTATGATCAGCAGGCTCACCAAAGAAAATGAAGGATTGCAGGCCATCATCACCGAACACAATGGAATCAGCAGGGAATATGATCAGCTGTCTAAACTCTTGCAGCAATCCTATAAAATAAAACAATATCCCGGCAACGATGGATCCCTGCAATCAGCAGCTGCTTTACAGGCTGTAATGGCAACTGAAAAGGCAATCGCAGAACAAGCCTATGAAAAGTTTCTGAAACCATTACTTCAGCTGACGGATGCCAATAAGAACCAACCGGCCAAGATGTCGGCTGCAGACAAAGAGAAGCTGATAGATCTGTTGTTGTCCCTTTCTTTTTTGTATATCGAATACCTCTATCTCCGGGTCAGTGAACTGGCCGTGGGTGGCACTATCGTGGAAAGATTAAAGGCACTCAGTAACGGACAAGAGCTGAATGAAGAGCGCCTTCGACAATTAAACCGCGAATCCGGCAGCCGTGCTTTAGTGCTTCGCCTCGGACTGGATCATGCAGGTATTCAGCAATTGTCCTATCCGGTATTTGAAGAAACCAATCTTAATAAGGGATAATCCATGTTTGCATTTATAACAAGCCTTAGTTTCCTCTACCTCTTTTCCGCCCTGCTCATCATCGGATACGGTTTTCTCTATTACCGGAGCTTTATCCGCAATGGCCGGCAACGAAAAGATTTTCCCTGGGTAATCCTGCTGATCACCGCTGCCTGTTTTTTCTTTCTCTGGTTTTCCTTTCATGCTCCGTTACGATCCGGAAGTATCAGTAACCTGGATCATCATTTTATCCGACATGATGGTTTCCGGGTAAAAGGAACTGTTTTGTTAGGCCGGACTGATACGGCCGGTCTGGGGACTAAAACATATAATGAGTTCCGTATCAGTAAAGCAAACGGAGTTTTCAATTTAAAATCTGATTATGCAGAAGAGCCTTTTTATACAAGGGAAAATGGCAGCAGCAAACTCCTTTCAAAAAGCTGGGAAGCGGTTGGGCATTCCTTTACATTTCTGGCAGATTCAGTATATGTACACCTGCAGGTGAAATCAGAGAAAGAATTTATACTTCAGATCAATCATCAACCCGCCGGCTATGCCATCAAGGAAATCAAAAGAGGCAGCAGTGCCTGGGACATGTTCAGAAATGATAGTTTGCTGATCGCTTCAGGCTTTGCTTCAAATGAAAAAATGGCGGGAGGATTAAAACAGATCTACCTGCTCCGGGATGGATTTTCAGATGAAACGGATGGTCAGCTTCGGTTTTTTGCCTCAGCTGCTTTATTCCGTTTCGCTGCTGATATAAATGTGGATCAGACTGCCTTATCAATTGATAAACTGGTCAGTACTGCCAGCCTCAAAGATGGAAGTTTAATAGGCTGGGGACTTGGTTTTCCAGAGAAAGGGAAAAGCCAGTACCTGCTGCAAAATGCCGGGGCAGACAGTTTCCGATTACAAAACCGATACCCGGTTTC
>DAORJS010000466.1:0-2330 GCA_035439185.1 Chitinophagaceae bacterium | reverse complement strand
TGGCCGTATTCCAGAATCTTTCTGTACCGGGGTCGCTGATCTTTGCTCCAAGGGCTGAATATGCGGTTACCGAATTTCCGCAAGGGGTCGCTTCCGGTGATCTTGACGGAGATGGCAAACCGGATCTGGCGGCACTGAATCATGTGGGTACATTCCCCAATCCTACCACTGTATCTATTTTAAGAAACTTATCAGGCAGTACGAGCAGTATCATTTGTACCGGTACAAACAGCAGCATCAGTGCCGGAATTTCGGGCACCAGCTATCAATGGCAACAAAGTACCGGAGCCGGGTTTACTAATGTATCGAACAATGGTGTGCTATCGGGTACCAACAGTGCGACCTTACAACTTACTAATGTGCCACTTTCCTACAACGGATATGTATATCGTTGTATCGTAGATGGAAAAACAGGAAATGAGAGAAAACTGCTTGTGAATACAGCGCCGTTGGCGCCATCCATATCAATCCGGTCCTTTGCAGACAGTATTTGTTCAGGCGGCACGGCAGTATTAACAGCTAATCCGGTTAACAGTGGAGCCAACCCATCTTATCAATGGCAGGTGAATGGCAGTAATGCGGGAACCAATAGTCCGTTATTCAGTTCAGCTGCTTTGGCAACCGGTAGTCAGGTTAAAGTGATCTTAACGGCTAATTCAAGCTGTGTGAATCCGCCAACAGCAACCAGTAATACCGTAACGATAACCGTTCTTTCTTCATCTTCTCCTTCCATCAGTATCAGTGGTACAACCGCTGTTACAACAGGACAGAATACATCTTTAACCGCGGTACCCGCGAATGGAGGAACGAGTCCGGCTTACCAGTGGCAGGATAGTACCAGTACCCATAACTGGCAGAATATCGGGGGTGCCAATGCATTGACGCTTACCTATACCCCTGCACAAACCGGGGATAAAGTCCGGTGCCGGATTACCAATGTTGCTCCCTGTGTAACACAAACACAGGTATTCAGTAATGTATTAAGCTTTACCGTTAGTGCGGTAACCGCTATCAATCCAGATCCTGCAGCGGCTTATGGTATCCGTTATTTTCCCAATCCGGCATCCACGGAATTAACCATCGATAGTCTTCGGGTTACCGATCGTTGGGAAACAGCCGAGATCATTAATATGTCGGGCGGAAGATATGGAACGATCAGCATCGCCAATAAAAACAGGATCACCCTGAACCTGAAAAGACTGGTACCCGGACATTATATCATTGCGCTCAGGAGAAAGAACGGAGTGGCTTATCTGAAATTCATAAAACAATAATTAGGGATCAGCTGCGCACTTTTTCCCGGATCGTAAGAGAGTTGCCTGGAATACCGGTAACCAACCCCCTGCAGGAATCTGCTTTGCACTGGCAATGAAAAGGTTCCATATTTTCATCGAGGAACTGGGCATAATCAAGGGTAAGCTCTTCCCCTTTTTGAATAGACTTTAAAGCCAGTACATTCAATCCGTCAAAAGCAGTATTGGGATCACAACTATGGTTTTGCGGGGCCCATTCGGAGGGATCATCATCCCAGAGTATGAAGAGTTCTTCGCTTACCGGGTAAGCATAGCGTCTGAAATGCAGTTTCTCATCTTCATTCCAGTTTTTTTCTACAAAGCGTTTGGTGATGATTCGTTGGGAGCGACTTTCCCCTTTAAAGATGATTTCATTTTTTTGGATATCCCTGCTGGCATAAATACCATAGCCGGCGATGGAATTTCCTTTCATAACAAAGGGTTTGATCTTTCGCCGGTGACGGGCAATTCCTTCACTGATGATATGCTGCAGGAAACCGGCTTGACCGATCCCGTCATGTTTTATTATATAATCAGCAGATCCTTCAAATCCATCGGTATAAAAAACCGAGCAGGTAAAATTGATTTCCAGAAAATAAATTTCGTTTTTATCATTCACCCTGAAATCAAGGCGGGCATAACCGAGTCCGTTGAATCCTTTAAATATCTTTTCTGTTGCTGTTCTTAATTCTTTATCCAGCACCGGATCGGTACAGGGTACATTACAATCGGGGTGTAGTTCAGATGTTTTTAAGGCATAGGTCTTGAAGGCTCTTCCTTCAGGAAATAAATATTCAACCGGGCGAAACACCGTGCAATTATGTTCATCGGCATTGGCGGCCACCAACACGGTAAATTCTCTTCCGGCAATATATTCCTCAACCAGCAGAGGACCATACTCATCAAGGATACTGATACATTTTTGCTGGAGTTCAATTTTATTATGCACCAGAGAATGTTCATCCACGCCGAGGCTGTCACCGGCTTTCGCTGGTTTAACAAATAAGGGGAACTGCAGGTGCTTTACTGCTTCGTCCA
>DAORJS010000465.1:0-2332 GCA_035439185.1 Chitinophagaceae bacterium | reverse complement strand
CGGGTATCTTCTTTCGAGATAATAATCTCTTTCTTCTTCCGGAATTTCATTGGGCTTACGCTTATCACCCTGTTGTTTGGGTACCCAGATCCGTCCATCATTCCGGAGTGATTCGGACATCAGGGTCAGTTTGGACTGATGATCTCCGCTAACCGGAATACAGGTTGGGTGAATCTGTGTAAAGCAAGGGTTTCCGAAGAAAGCACCTTTTTTATGTGCCTTCCAGGCAGCGGTTACATTGCTGCCCATGGCATTGGTTGATAAATAAAATACGTTCCCGTATCCACCGGAGCAAAGTAAAACGGCATGACCGAAATGTCTTTCCAGTTCACCGGTTACCAGATCACGGGCAATGATTCCTCTCGCCTTGCCATCAATGATCACCACATCCAGCATTTCATGTCTGGAATACTGAACTACATTACCCAGTGCCACCTGTCTTTCCATGGCCTGGTAAGCTCCTATCAGTAATTGCTGACCGGTTTGACCGGCAGCATAAAATGTTCTTTTAACCTGGGTTCCACCGAAAGAACGGTTATTCAATAATCCGCCATATTCCCTGGCGAAGGGCACACCCTGGGCCACACATTGGTCGATGATGTTTACACTCACTTCGGCGAGGCGATGTACATTGGCTTCACGGGCCCTGTAATCACCCCCTTTTACGGTATCATAAAAAAGGCGAAAAACAGAATCGCCATCGTTCTGGTAATTCTTTGCTGCATTGATACCTCCCTGGGCAGCGATACTATGTGCACGACGGGGGGAATCCTGGAAACAAAATGCTTTTACTTTATAGCCTAACTCACCTAATGCAGCAGCGGCAGAAGCACCGGCCAGACCGGTTCCCACCACGATCACTTCCAGTTTTCTTTTATTGGCCGGGTTCACCAGTTTGCAATGGCCCTTGTAATCTGTCCATTTGTGTTCAAGGGAGCCGGCAGGAATTTTTGAATCAAGCATAAACTTTATGGTTTGTCCGCCTCAATGTTCCGGCGGTATACTTCAATTGTAATGAGGTGATCTTTTTATTTCAACCAGCCCAGGTAGAAACTGATGGGCATTAACGCAAAAGCCAGGGGTACGATTATCGAAAAACCTATCCCCAGTGTTTGCAATAAAGACAGGTATTTTTTATTGCTGACCCCCAGGGTGCGGAAAGCACTCTGAAAACCATGCAGCAGGTGCCAGGCCAGGGAAATACATCCCAGGATATATACCACCACCACCCACTCTATCTGAAACACTTCTTTCATTTCCTCATAGAGACTGATTTCCGGGCCGAGCAGCCATCCCTGGTTACTGCGGTTGGGAACCCAGAAATGCGCCAGATGGATGATCAGGAAAATCAGGATCAGGGTGCCGAGCAAACCCATACTGCGGCTATACCATTTACTGCCTTTATTACCCATCGCCACTGCATAGCCTTTCTTTCTTTTGCTGCGATTCTGCATTTCCAGCATGATACCCTGGATAATGTGCAGCAGGATACCGGCCATCAGCCCTACTTCAAGAATACGGGGTACAATATTAGATCCCATGAAGTGGGCACCCGCTTCAAACATTTTGCCGCCATCATTGGCCCAGATGGTGGCGTTCAGTGCTACGTGTACAATGAGGAATAAAATCAGAAAAATACCCGTCAGTGCCATCACCCACTTTTTGCCGACGGAGGAGGTAAACATTTCAGACCATTTCATCAGTTTATCTTTTGGTTTTTAGCCTGACATTTTGAACAACTTTATCCAATTCTCCAAACAGCTGACAGGACCTGTTGTTCAATTCATCAGCAATATGATCAATGGGAGGTACTCAAATTTTGGCAAAAATACTACCGGAACATGAAAAACCATTAAAAGATTTACAATGTAATGATCAGGGGATATTTTACAGCAGGGGCATTGGTTTCAGCCATTGAGCCGGGCGGCTAATTCACTGTCGATTTTTTTAAACAGATGGAATGGTTTATAGGTTCTCCAGTTGAGCAATTCCATCATTTCAATGTACCTGTTCAGTTTGGCATGTTTAAAATCATATTGGGTCTGTTCCGGCATATTTAAACAAACCACCCAGCCCAGTTCATCAGAAACTTCTTCATACAATTCTTCATAATAATCCTTGCCATCACTGTGAAAATTCAGCACATTCTCCCCTACCAGTACAAACTTGTAGATCCCTTCATACATGAATTTTTCCAGTACTTCCCTTTTCAGTTCCATGATATCATTCTCGATGGCATCATTCCATTCTCCGATGAGTTCGATGATGGCATACTTCTCCTCATAATCTGCCAGTAACACTTTCAGATACAGGGTGCGGCTGCCAAAATCAT
>DAORJS010000464.1:0-2344 GCA_035439185.1 Chitinophagaceae bacterium | reverse complement strand
CTTATATATATTCGCTGTCTTGATTTTTCCCTTTACAAAATAGCTGAACTGAAGATTTTTCTTTTGTACCACCCTTGCCATCAGGGAACGGGAACGGAGGACTTCAATTTCACTCTGGATATTCTGGGATTTTCCTCCACCAAAAATATCATCATATTTATCGCCACGGCCTCCCTGTTGTTCAGTCTTGATCACAAGGGTACCACCGGTGGCGTAAATGGGTGTGGCATAGCGTAAATAGGCATAGGCCCCAAACAAAGCCAGGGCTACCGAAAGTACAAACCAGGGTAAGAACCTGATATACTTATAAAAAAGATCCCGGAGGCTCAGGCTCCAGAGTTCGCTTTTATTAAAATTGCTGTTATTATTTGTTTCCTGCATTATGTAGGATAAAGGTGCTGAATCAGTTTCTGATAAATATATTGGTCAGTGTGGCAGCAATGGTGACCAGGCTGAATGCGAAAGAAATCTTTTGCATGGTCTTGGCCTGCTCTTCATCTTTTTGTTTCCTGCTGGATGCTTCCACAATCAAAACATCATTTTGCATCAGGTGATAATAAGGAGAATCAAAAATATCTTTTGATGTAAGATCAATCAGACCGGTTTCTCTTTGGCCATTGACTTCGCGGATTATTTTCAGATTATTTTTCTTACCGTATTCAGAAATTCCACCGGCGAGACCCACGGCTTCCAGGATGGTCAGTCTTTCCCCGGGTGCGGTGATCGGGCCTTCCCTTCCTACCTGTCCTAATACAGTAACTTTGAAATTTGTTAATCGGATTATCACAGTCGGATCTGATAACAATTCCACCGGAGTGGTTAAACGCTTTTTAATTTCGGCTGCCAGTTCATTCTTGGTCAGCCCTTCTGCATGAATAACTCCTAACCGGTGATGGATGATATTGCCATCATTATCCACGAGGTAACCAGCCTGTGCCCCGCCTCCTGCTGCTGAACCGGAAGGCTGATTATAGGGAACATCGGATTTCTCCGGCTGCAAACTCAAACTCACGATCTGGATAGTCAGCAGGTCGTTTTTCTGAATTTTCCAGTCAGGTACTTTCACAGCCCCTTTTCCGGTACTATCAGTTACTCCTTCCAGGTACTGCGGCAATTGCTGGGCAGGTTTGCAGGAAAAAAAATAAAGGGGAAAGACAAGCAGGAAAAGAATCCGGTTGAATTTCATGGATGTGTCTTTTATAAAAATGGCACAGACCAAAGTGCTTCCTCCTTATCAGGACTGGCTCTTGATTGTCTGTGCCGAAGTTAGTTTAGTTCTGTCAATATAGGCGACTAAAATGTATCCCAGGCTATCGATGGCTACTTTAGCTGTTTTATGGCGGAGTGCTACTATTTTTCCTTCATGATCCATCAAGGTACCATTGGTGATTCGAACCCGGTCATTCAATTTCAGGTTAACAGGTCTTGCTTCCACCTGTTCATGTTCATCCAGGAATCGCCGGATCGCACTGATCTCCCTCTCTTTCACGATCGCTGGTTTGCCATCCCAGTACACAAAATTGATCGCTCCATTAGTCATCCGGACGGCCGAACGTTCCCGTTCGGTCACTTTTACAAAAACATAGGATTTAAAAAGCGGCTCTTCCACCAGCTTCATCCGGTCGCTCCATTTCCTTCGGACTTTATTCAGGGGGCAGTAACTTTCAAATCCCTTTTCTGTGAGCAGCTGGTTTACCTTCTTTTCCCATCTTGGACGGGTGTAAATCGCGAGCCATTTTCGGGTGGGGACTGAATTCTTCATTATAGAGCTTCGCCACTTCAGTCACATATTTAAATTTTATATGACTGATTATCAATGAGATAGATAACCAATCTGGTTTAACCCAGGCTGGATGTGGTAATTGGCAGCAAATATAGGTGAAGAATGGGAGTGGGTCTAAGATAAAATACGCTAATTATGAGGGAATTATTCCCATAAGTTGATAACTATTCTTCGGTTTCGATCCGATCTGTTTTTAACTTGTAGGTTCCTCCTGATCCGGGGCAAATGGCGACCCCTTTTTCATCAAAATAGAGGGTGTTTCCTGCTTTACTAACCCACCCGGTTTGCCGGGCAGGGTTGCCGGTGACCAGGGCAAAATCGGGTACTGATTTAGTAACCACGGCTCCCGCCCCGATCATGGCATAGATACCGATTTCGATTCCGCAAAGGATGGTAGCATTGGCCCCGATGGTAGCACCTTTTTTGATCAGGGTTTTTTTGAATTCCTGTTTCCTTTCAATAAAACTTCTTGGATTGATGACGTTCGTAAAGACCATGGATGGTCCAAGGAAAACATCATCTTCCAGCACAACACCATTGTAAACAGATACATTATTCTGA
>DAORJS010000463.1:0-2345 GCA_035439185.1 Chitinophagaceae bacterium | reverse complement strand
GCATAGGAGGAACGGCTGCTGTTGACTTCACCGGTACCTACCCAGATAATGCGGTTGGTAACGGACACTCCTTTTGCAACCGTTGTCTTTTCCCAATTCACCGCGATATCTCCGATAAACAGCATATCCAGACTATCCATAATGGGAGTAAAACTCTGACCGTTATTAGTGGTATGCCAGAGTCCACCCGTGGCATAGGCCACATAAAATTCAGTGGGATCTTCTGGGTTTACATCCACATCCACCACCCGGCCGCTCATGATCGTGGGCCCGATATTGCGGAATTTGATGCCATTCAGCGGTGATTGAGCCTGCAGTTTGCGGCGCTGATCCATCCCCTGCATCCTTTCTCCGGCTGGAGTAGGATTTACCTGAGGGAAAACAACAAGGGAAAATTGGATGAAAACCAGGCTGAAGAGGATTTTTAACAGGCGGAGCATAAAAGCAGTTGTTTTTCGTTAGTAAATTTGAGTATGAAATTGGTTATTTGGTATTAGATATTAAGATATTGAGATATTTGGATATTGCTTTGGCCGCCATAGCCTTGGCGAAGGCGGGGATTTTGGACTATCAGCTTGTTTATCAAACTTACTAAACTATGCGTTTATTCATTGTAATACTCCTGCTATTTTCCCTGAACGGTCAGGCCCAGTGGAAGGACTATATCATCAGCGTCAGGGGTGATACCCTGAACAGGGTGGATATGAAAGGGCGGAAACAGGGACCCTGGACCGTTAAAGTGCCTGATTTGCGGGGCGAAAGAGGATATGAGGAAGAAGGATTCTACCTTGATGATATGAAGGATGGGGAATGGAAAAAATTTTCCCTGGAAGGGGTGAAGATTGCACAGGAAAATTACCGCTGGGGTAAACTGAATGGCAGACAACAATACTATACCTACAATGGTGGATTGATGCGGGAAGAAAGCTGGAGAGCCATGGATCCGTCCAATGCTTTTGATACGGTAGCCATCTATGACCTGAAAGATCCCACCCTCAAGGTCGGTGACATAGTGGTGAAGAATGAAGGGGTGGCCATGAAACACGGGAAGTGGATTTATTTTGATCCGCGTGAGGGCAGGGTGGAAGCCACTGAATATTATGTGATGAATAAATTACAGACCGATGATGGAAGTATGGTTGCTGATGACGAGCTGCGGCCCATCGATCTGAGCCGGGCAAAAGCCAAATCGGATACCTCAACAAATAAAACCGTACAAAAACCTCAGGTTATTCTGGACTATGAGAAGAATAACAAAAAGAAACATAAAGTGAGGGATGGGAATACAGGGAATACCCCCAACCCCTAAAGGGGAGGAACCCCCGACTCCTAAAGAGGAATAGAACAGGTATCTACAACTTCGTATTCGATAGTACGTATTAAATCTTCTCTTATCCCTGTAAAAGGGTTATTAAATTTTATTCGAACAGGCACGTAATATTTACCTGGTTTTTTATTTACTTTCATCCGGTACAACATATTTCCTTCCGGATTCATTAATACATTTTGACCATTAATCGTAACCTCTGGTTCACTTGCCTTACTGAATGCTCCGACACCAGCGATTATTTCAAGATTACTATTGGGGCGCAGGTAATTACTGCTTTGGGCGATGATTGCACTATAAAAATCAATTCCGCCACATATGCCAACTTTTGTATTGCAAAAAGTGATCAGCCTGTTTTGAATTATGTGAAGGTCGTTTTGAATCAAACACAGGATTGATAGTAAAGAAGAGAAATCTGGCTCTTTCCTCTTAATGGCGAAAAATGTTACTGTATCAATTCCGGCGAATTCAATATGTTTTTTTAGAGTTAGTGAGTATAAAGGATAAACCTGGTTTATACTTGAGTCTATAAATAAGATTGATTCGAAGTATTTTATTAATGCCCTGGATAAGTTTTGGTGGATTGAATCTGTCGATTCATTTTTATTGAAAACGTTATTTACGAAATTATCGAAGTTATGCGTCGCGTTAACTACACATCCGGCATTTTCATACCATATGATTGCCCTTTCTCTTGTGCAGGGTGTTACAGTTTTTTCTTCCAGAGATTTTAAAAACGAAAAAGTTGAAAGATCTAATGTTTGGGACGATAATTGAAGGTTTGCTTCTATAGCTGAAGTAAACTTTTCAACCTGTTTTTGTTTTTTACATGATTGTACTCCTGCCTGAAAGAATACAATTAAAATTGTGGGAATAAAATGATTTCGCATGTAGGCGGTTTACAGCGAAACGTCAGATACAGGTCTTTATTTTCTTATTTCCCTTTAGCCCTTTTGAAATAATTGCTAAAAAACAAAAACTGGTACTGCAAAGCATTTCTCCAATAGTCCCAGTTATG
>DAORJS010000462.1:0-2350 GCA_035439185.1 Chitinophagaceae bacterium | reverse complement strand
TAAAGGTTATCATCCGCTTATTCAATCAAAACATAGTTATGCATAAGTCAGCTATAGTAACCGGAGCCGGAATAGTTGGATTGGCCATGGCAAGGGCACTGGCTGTCAGGGGGTATGAGGTTACCGTTTTGGACAGGGCCAGGTCTGCCATGGGTGCTTCTGTCAGAAATTTTGGTATGGTCTGGCCGATTGGACAACCGGATGGTGATTTGTATGAACGGGCGGTTCTTTCCCGGGGTATTTGGAAACAGATATGTGATGAGGCTGGTGCCTGGTATGAAGAGGCCGGATCTTTGCATCTTGCTTATAATACCGGGGAATGGAGTGTATTACAGGAACTTGCTGAAAGTTACAGGCATAGAAATTATCAATTGCTGACCGTTGAACAGGTGCAGCAGATTTCTCCTTATGCGTCAATCACTCATCTGAAAGGGGGCTTATACAGTAATCAGGAGTTGATAGTTGATCCGCGCAAAGCGATACCGGTGGTTAAATCCTGGCTGGAAGAAAAGTTCAATGTGCAGTTTATAAACGGATGCACAGTGACTGATATCAGTTATCCGGATGTATACACGGCAGAAGAAATGTATTCAGCAGATAAAATATTTGTATGCAGTGGTGCTGATTTTGAGACGTTATATCCCGGATTAATGGCGGAACAGCCATTGGTCAAATGTAAGTTGCAGATGATGCGGCTTCATTCTCCGGATGCGGGTAATCGCATTGGCCCGGCGCTTTGTGCCGGCCTCTCACTGATTCATTATACCAGTTTCAGGGCGGCGCCATCACTGCCAGTATTAAAGCAATTGTATCAGGAAAAAATGAAAGAATACCTTGATCTTGGGATTCATGTAATGGTTTCTCAGAACCAGGAAGGAATGCTCACCGTCGGTGATTCACATGAGTACGGGGATAATCCGGATCCATTTGACAGATCTGAAATCAACGAACTGATTCTCAGGTATCTGGCTGATTTTACGAATTTCGGACCGGTTAGAATTGCTGAAACATGGAACGGAGTTTATGCAAAACTCAGCAACGGAGACACTGAATTAATTCTGGAGCCGGAAAACGGGGTTACTGTTGTCAATGGATTGGGAGGAGCCGGTATGACCCTGAGTTTCGGGCTGGCAGAAAGCCTGATGGACGCCTGACCAGTATTTTAGGCTTCATATATTGTAAACAGGAGTATAATGATTCGATAATTATTTATTTGCAATCGCTTCATCCTGGCTGATGAATTTTGCCAAACCGTTACACATGAAAAGAATCTGGCAATTCGTCATTTTTATTTTTTTATCCTCCCTGCAACCAGAACTAAGCCTGAAATCACCAGCCTCCGATTGCCGGAATCCGGTCAATCATAATCTTTTTATTATTACAACGGATGGATTCCGATGGCAGGAATTGTTTACCGGCGCCGATTCCTTACTCATAAACAATGAAGGGTACACGCCTGATCAGGAGACCATAAAATCTCTTTATTGGGCACCAACTGCAATTGAAAGAAGAAAGAAATTAATGCCCTTTATCTGGAATGTGATTGCTGCCAAAGGACAGCTGTATGGAAACCGGTTAATAGGTAATAAGTTCAATGTGGCAAATACATATGCCAAATCTTATCCGGGATATAGTGAAATGCTTTGTGGATTTACAGATCCTTTAATTGCATCAAATAAGAAACAGGAGAACCTTCATACCAATATCCTTGAATATCTTAATCAGCTGTCTGCTTTTCATGGCAAGGTCGTTGCATTTACCTCTTGGGATGTTTTTCCTTATATTCTGAATGAAGAAAGAAGCGGATTAGCTGTTAACAGCGGATACGAAGCCATTGAAAACCCGGTCAGCCGGCCGGAATTTGTAGTAAATCAGGTGCAGCAATATGTTAACAGTAAACATGCAGGTACGCGAATGGATGCCCTGACTTTTCTGGCTGCCCGGGAATATATCAATGTGCACCGGCCCAGAGTGGTTTTATTGGCGCTCGGTGAAACTGACGAATTTGCCCATGAAAAACGCTATGATCTTTACCTTCAGCAGGCAGCTAAAGTGGATGCCATGCTGGCTGAATTGTGGCACTGGGTGCAGACCACCGAAGGATATGCAAATAACACCACCTTTCTGATCACAACAGATCATGGACGTGGTAATAAAGCCGGTAAATGGACTTCACATAGTGAATGGATCAGTGGTTCATCCAGCGCCTGGTTAGCATTGCTGGGTCCCGGCATTCCGGCGACAGGTGAAGTAAAAGAAAACCAGCAACAATACCGAGTATACACGCAAGAACAATTATGCCGAATTCGGCGTGGGCATCTATAACACCACCCGCAACCTTCGCTGGGAA
>DAORJS010000461.1:0-2351 GCA_035439185.1 Chitinophagaceae bacterium | reverse complement strand
TTTATGATGCTGCCGCCTGGAGTTCAGTATTCCCGCTGAGTCAGCGATCAGTAGCTAAAAAATCAAGAACCATTGAAATTCCTGACTTTACACGCGGTGCCTGGCAACATAATAAACCGGTGGATCTTACTTTAAACGGGGGTGCAAGTACCGGGGTAAGGAACATCAAACCGGATTTGAAAATGTAAGCCCTGTTTCAGCTTGACGAAAATCAGCAGGGGCTTCTTAAAACAAATCGCACATATTAGATATTATGCAGTAATTTTATGCCCTCGACAGACTTAAATTGCTTGTAAATCAGATAATTACAGGCAGTAGCGACTTCGAAACCCACTATTTCTGATTAGAAGCTAAAGTTCACATGAAGGCACTTGCAGCAATTACTGATCCTGTTTACGTTGAACCTAAAGAATTTACGGCATACGAAAAATTCTGGCTGAAGTATATGAATGATAAAAGGGACCTGCCTTTTATTCATCTGCTGACGGCTATTCATATTTTAGTCATTCCCACAGCCATCATTTTATACACCCCGTTATTGCAGGGCTGGTACTGGTGGCTGGCTTATATTCCTTATTTCTATGTTTCCCAGATGTATTTTAAAGGGAGGTTTGGCCTGATGCTCCATTGCATCTGCCATCGTAAACCTTTTAAGAAAAAGTACAACTGGATTTTTGATTATGTGATCTGGGTGGTTTGTCCTTTTTTTGGCCATACCCCTGAAACTTATTTTGTACATCACATGGGTATGCATCACGTAGAGAATAATATGATTGATGATGCCAGCAGCACACTTCCTTATCAAAGAGATAGTTTCAAAGGCTTTTTAGCCTATGTAGGCCGCTTCCTCATTCTTGGATTCAGGGATACTTTTATGTACTTCTTTTCCAGGAACAGAAAAAAGTTCTATATGCGCCTGACTGTTGGGGAAATGGCGTTTTATCTGTTCTGTGTCGGGATGAGTTTTATTAATTTCCATGCCACTTTATTCATTTTTATCATTCCCTTCTTCTTTGCAAGAATAGTAATGATGCTTGGTAACTGGACCCAGCATGCTTTTGTGGATCTCAACAACCTGGAAGATAATACCATCAATTGCATTAATACCAAGTACAACCAGGCCTGCTGGAACGATGGATACCATGCCGTTCACCACGTACGTCCGGCCCTGCATTACACAGAAATACCCGGAGAATTCCTGAAAAACAAAAAGTACTTTGTAAAACAGAAAACACTCACTTTCGACGGGATTCATTACCTGCATATTTTTATCTGGCTGATGACCAAACGCTACGACAAGCTGGCCAGGCATGTAGTGAATGTTGATAATATGTTTGCCAATGATGAAGAAGTGATTGCCCTGATGAAGGAAAGAACAAAGAAATATATACCTCCGGTTACTGCATAAAGGAATTGTTGTCTTAAAAAAAAGCTGCCACATGAAAAAAATCAATGTGGCAGCTTTTTTATTTATTTCAAACTGTTATTACCCTCTTACTCTTTCTTTACCCCGATCAGCGGGATTGATTTTTCATGAATCAGCTGGTTCAGTTTACCAAGATCATCATTCATGATTTTTTTGAGTTTCGCCAGCTGCTCATCAATTTTAGCAGCCAGTTCTGCATAGGCTTCCTTTACCTGTTTGGAGGGCGATGCATATCCAACCGAAGCTGCATTGTACACGCTGGCCAGCTTATCATCCAGTTGTATGGGGAAGTTCAGTACATCCTGACCACTCTTTGCCTTGGTCTGGTGCAATGATTCTTCTACTACTGTCAGTTGCTTGTTGATCGTATCGATCTGTTGCTTTACTTCTTTGGGAATCTCTTTTCCGTTACGGGTGGTAAAATCAGTCATTTGCTGCCGGATATCTTTGATATTCCGCAGTGCTTTCATGATGGCTGAAAATTTATCACGGGCTGCCAGCAGGAAACTAACCTGTTCATCATATTCCGCCTCGGTAGCTTTATAATTCGGATCCGGAAGAATTGTAAATGGAACTACCGTGGAATCGTTGCCGGTTTTAAACCGGGCGGTATAATTTCCCGGAGCTGCTTTCGGACCTCTTACAAAGCCATTCCATAAAATCAATCCTTCCACTGTTTCTGCTACCGGATAATTCATATCCCATTCAAACTGATTGAAACCGGTACTGATTTCAATCTTATCTTCTTTGGAGGATGTGGAAAATGTCTTGATCTTTTTTCCCTGTTTATCCATGATATCGATGGATAATTTGGTGGAGTCGTTGGCGCTCTTCAGAAAATAATTAAATACAACCCCGTTGGAAGGATTAGTACCGGCATTGGGCACAGCTGCGGCAGTATTGCCTCCACCACCTCTTCTCCGGC
>DAORJS010000460.1:0-2358 GCA_035439185.1 Chitinophagaceae bacterium | reverse complement strand
GGCTGAACAGAGCCAGGATGAACCCGCATTTCTTCTTCAATACCCTGACTTCTATACAAAAACTGGTTCTTCAGGAAAAAAATGGGGAAGTAATGGCGGGAAACCTGGCCAGGTTCAGTAATATCATGCGGGAAACCCTGGAAAGCACCTACAAAGAATACATCAGCATTGAACAGGAAATCGAATTCCTGACCCAATACCTGGAAGTCCAGAAAGTACATTTCCCCGGTATTTTCAATTACGAAATATTCACGGCCGGGGAGCTGGAAAGCGACGAACTGCTTATTCCTCCCATGATCATTCAGCCCTTTGTTGAAAACAGCATTGAACATGCTTTTGCAGGACTCAGTTATACAGGTGAAATCAAAGTTTCATTTCAGAAAAAAAACAAGGAATTACTGATCATCATTACAGACAACGGGAAAGGGCTCCCCTCTCCTGACCAAAAAAACAATGAGCATATTTCAAGAGCCACCCAGATTATCCGGGACCGGATCTATTTATTAAACCGGAAACTGAAAACTAAAGCCGCCTATCAGATCAGTAATTGTGAAAACAAACAGGGCGCACAGGTAACGATACAACTGCCGCTGATTTATAAAGATTAAATTTTAAACCCTTCATCATGAAAATTCTGTTGGTTGACAATGAAAAAACAGTCAGGGAAACATTGGCAACGATGGTACAAAACTGGAGTAATGGTATGCATCAGATAGAAGAAGCAGCGGGCGTAAAAGAAGGTGTTTCAACAATCAATCAACTCAAACCCGATATTGTGCTGCTGGATGTTGAAATGGATGATGGCACCGGATTCGACCTTTTACAACAAATCCCACAGCCCGGCTTCCAGCTTATTTTCACAACCGCGCACAACGAATATGCCATCCAGGCATTCCGGTACAGCGCCATTGACTATTTACTGAAACCGGTTGACCCGGCTGAACTCAGACAGGCGCTGGAAAGAGCCATGATCCAGATCAGTCAGCAAACCATGCAACAGCAACTGACCATCCTGCTGCAGCAATTAGGGGGAAGAACAGATACTGAAAAACAAATTGTGCTGAAAGATGTGGACAAAACTTATTTTATCAAAATCAGGGATATCCTTTTTTGCGAAGCAGAAGGTTCTTATACTAAATTCTATCTGAGTAATGCAGAACCTGTCTTTGTATCACGCAATCTCCGTTCCTATGAAGAAATTCTGGCACCCGCCGGATTTATCCGCACGCATCATTCCTGCCTGGTCAATCCAGCCAAAATAAAAATATACGACCGCAAAACAGACAGTGGCACCCTGATCCTCGAAGGCGGTCATAGCGTACCGGTATCACAAAGAAAAAAAGATTTTGTCGTTCAGTTTCTCGAAAACCGCTGAAACCCCTTTGCACCTGCCGACCGGAGTCAGATATATTACCAATCCCCTCATTTAAGAAACAACCTGTTTCAGCAATGAAATGCAGATAAATTTTTCAGATAAAAGAAGTCTCTTTATGATCAAATAATACCGATCATGAAAACAAGACTTCTCTTATCCGCCATCGCATGCAGTACTTTATTTGCAGTCAGCTGCAAAAAAGAAAAGACCAGCAACAACGACAACAACTCAGAACAAATGGGACCCCAACCGGGAAAACTGGTTCATTACTCTTTCAATGGAAATGTAAGGGACACCAGCGGGAATAACCTGAATGCCACTTTCCTCAACAACATTAGTTTCACAACTGACCGGTTCGGACGGCCCAATGAAGCAGCCTTATTTGCTGCAGGTGCCAGTTATAGTTCGATTGCCGTTCCAACTGTCGGTTCCAGGCTCAGTGGCTTTCCATTTGCTGTTTCTATCTGGTTTAAAACGGTGGATCCCAATAGCAGTCAACCCATCCTGAAAGCTGATGGGGGTGAGTCTTTTACCAACAGCGGTTTCTGGTTACAACTGGGGAAAGCCGGACCCGGTAAAATGACATTTGGTTTTGGTGACAATAGCAGTTTAAATGAAACCGCTGTGAATACCATTACAACACCTGCTGTATTCAGCGCCAATACATGGTATCATATTGTAGTGAATGTAAGAGGAGCCAATGATATGGATTTTTATATCAATGGCGTAAAAAACAATTCCTGCAGCTATGCGGGTACAGCCACCAATATGGTCTTTTCCACAATAGGAAATGAGCTGATAGGCACATTTGGCTTTCACCCCGGATTCAATTACATTTTAAACAGCACGCTCGACGATTACCGGGTATATAATAAAATCTTAAGCCCCCAGGAAATTAATGCACTCTATTCATTCCGGCCCTGATCATGTAGCAACCCAATAAAATACCCGGTCGATCTGACCGGGTATTTGTATCTGATATG
>DAORJS010000459.1:0-2366 GCA_035439185.1 Chitinophagaceae bacterium | reverse complement strand
CTTCAGGGCGATACTCAAAGACGACTTTCCTTTTACAGATACTTCCTGGGATTCATATCCTACGGAGCTGATCACCAGCACGGCATCATCAGGAACACTGATGGAAAAATTACCGTTGGCATCAGTCACGGTTCCTACCCTGGACCCTTTCACCTGAATGGAAACGCCGGCCAGTGGCTCACCGGTTGCGGCGGTAACCTTTCCGGTGATCCGGATATCTTTTGTACTTAATTCAGCGATAGCGGCGAGTTCTTTTAAAACCACCAGGTTAGTACCAAGCAGTTTGTAAGAAATGCCGGTATTGGCCAGTATCCTGTCCAGCACTTCCGGCAGGGTGGCTTCTTTTACATCAACATTTACTTTGGGTTTACCTTTTACGGATTCTTCCGTAAAGAGAAAGCGGTATTCAGTTTTTTTCTCAATGGCGAAGAGCACTTTCTTGATTTCCGTATCATTCATCTTCAGTGTGATACGTTCCTGTCCCCATCCTTTTGCAGAAACCTGAAGGCAGGCAAACATCAGTAAAGCAACCGTGAGTTTCATAATTCTGGCAATCTTTTGATACAACAGAACCTTAGGTGAAACAGCAGCTGTTTCAGATTTTTTCATAAATTACAGTTGAAGGGTTAAGAATGCCGGGGGTCTTAAAGTTCCCGGTGTACAACCTGTTTTTCCACGGGGTTTCGTTGCAGCGAAATCCCGTTTTTTACCCTTTCAGGACGTGTTGTTGGCAGTCGTTTTGTTCATACAGCATAGCAATTAGCGGTTAATAATTATTTTGTTTCCTTCTTTCACATAATTGATAGAGGGGATCATTTCTTTCAGGGCTTCGAGGGCCTGTGACACAGACTCCTGATCAAAAATTCCGTTGACTTTCATTTCTTTCAGTTCATCCGCTTCGATCTCGATCTGAACAGCATATCTTCTTTCCATCCGCAGGGCCAGTTCTTCCATGGTTTCGTTCCGGAAGATGAGCCGGTTATCGATCCAGGCAATTTCATCAATGGAACTATCAGCGGAATGGTAGCGCAGTTTGTTCACGGATACCAGGGGCATGGTGGCCGTGGTTACATTCATGGTTTCTTTATTCGATGTAATCACCGGCCGGGTCGTTTTATCATTCTCCACCACCAGTTTTTCACTGGGGGAAAGGATGATTTTATCATTGGGCCGGTTTTTGATCGTGACTTCAATACTTCCCCTGATCAGACTGGTTTCACTCAGTTTATCTTCGGGATATGCTTTTACATTAAAGGCCGTACCCAGTACTTTAATATTGATATTGGAAGTATGAATGATAAAGGGTTTGTCCTTCATCTTGGTTACATCAAAATAACCTTCCCCTGAAAGGGTCACTTCACGCAGTTCCTTTCCAAAATCCTTATTGTAGGTCAGCTTACTGCCTGCATTCAGCCAAACCATGGACCCATCCGGTAATTCCACTTTGGATGTGGAACCCGGGCGGGTGGTGATTTCACTGACCTGACGGGCCATTTCCTGACCCTGGCTGGTTTTAAATGGACTTCTCAGCAAAGTCCAGGCACCCGCCAGAACCAACAATACAGCTGCGGCCCAATACCAGCGTTTCATCTTTTTTCGTCCCGGGATGGAAACAACCGGTGTCTGATCCGGCATATTCCCAAACGGGATATTCAATTCATGCATTCTTTGTAAATGAAGCATGTAAGCGTCTTCTTCTTCGGTTTGGTCCTTTTTAGGCTGATTTTTCCAGATTTCACCCAGGTTCTGAATAGCGTATTGCCATTCGGGGTGTTCCAGAATCAGATTTTCCAGAACAACCAGTTCTTCCGGACTGGCCTCTCCCGATAATTTTTTTGACAATAAAATCCAAAAAGTCTCCTGGCTCATGGTTTTGATGGGTATACCTGCATAAGACAGTCCCAACCAGTGCCTACCCCTAAAGAAATTTTAATTATTTTTTAAGAATTGTCTGGGCCCTGGCCGGAATAGCTGTTTTGAGCTCAAAATGCATGCATTTCCCAATCCGTCTTAAGGCTATAGCCATTTGAGCCTCAATGGTTTTGACGGATAATTGCAGCAATTCTGCCACTTCTTTGTAGCGGAGCCCATCTTCCTTGACCAGCTTGAAAATCAGCCGGCAGCGGGGGGGCAGGTCGTTAACTGCTTTTTTCACCTGGCGGAGCATTTCCTCGGTGAGCATTAATTGTTCGGGGTCAAAATAGAGGGAATTGACCTGTACCAGCCATTCTTCGGGGGATAGATTAACCTGTCTTTTTTGTTTCTTCAGCTGGTTTAAGGCCAGGTTCTTGGTGGTTGTATAAAAATAAAGAAGGGGGGAATTGATATTTTCGAGTTCTTCTCTTTTTTGCCAGATCCGTATAAAC
>DAORJS010000458.1:0-2366 GCA_035439185.1 Chitinophagaceae bacterium | reverse complement strand
ATCTCCGCATGGGTCAGGTGCTGAAATAACTGGCTTTTTATTCTACATTTGCTCACCCCGGGCATCACGCTGCAGGGTCTAAAACGATGAGTATGAAAAGCACTCCCTTTACTGAAAAACATATTGCCCTTGGTGCGAAAATGGCGGAATTCGCCGGATACAATATGCCCATCTCTTATACCGGAATCAATGATGAACATGCCGCTGTTCGCCGGAATGCAGGCATTTTTGATGTAAGCCATATGGGAGAATTCATTTTAAAAGGCCCCCATGCCCTGGACCTGATTCAGCGGGTAACCAGTAATGATGCTGCCAAACTGAAAGCGGGACAGGCCCAGTACAGTTGCCTGCCCAACGAAGAAGGCGGTATTGTAGATGACCTGCTCGTGTACTGTGTGGAAGAGAATAAAGTGTATATGCTGGTGGTGAATGCATCCAATATTGAAAAAGACTGGAACTGGATCCGCAAACATGATCATCAGCAGGTGGAAATGCATAATATTTCCGATAAAACCTGTCTGCTGGCGGTACAAGGACCCAATGCTACCAAAATTTTACAGCCGCTTACCGAGATGGATATCCTGAATCTCAAGTATTACACTTTTGTAAAAGGCCGTTTTGCAGGAGTTGATAACGTACTGATCAGCGCTACGGGATATACCGGTGCAGGCGGGGTTGAAATTTATTTTGAAGACAGTAACGGAGCAGCCGAAAAAATCTGGAATGCCATATTTGAAGCAGGTGGTCCGCAGGGTTTGAAACCAGCCGGTTTAGGTGCCAGGGATACCCTGCGACTGGAAATGGGATTCTGCCTGTATGGAAATGATATTGATGATACCACTTCCCCCCTCGAGGCCGGATTGGGATGGATCACCCGCTTTACCAAGGATTTTACTTCCAAAGCTATTTTTGAAAAACAAAAGGCTGAAGGGCTGGAACGGAAACTGGTGGGTTTTGAAATGGTGGAAAAAGGAATACCCAGGCATGGGTATGAGATCAAGGATTTTGAAGGCAATACGATCGGGGTGGTCACTTCAGGTACCCAATCTCCCAGCCTTGGAAAGGCCATCGGAATGGGATATGTACGAACGGCCAATGCCGCCATTGATTCGGATATCTACATCAAAGTGCGGGATAAATTATTACAGGCAAGAGTGGCAAAGATCCCATTTTCATAAGGGTAGGACCATTGAAAGGGTAAACTGGCACGATCCTTTCTGATTTCTGCTTTCATAATGTATATTTAATACCCTGCTATGCCAACAATTCACCTTACCACATTTATAGAAGCCCCGGCTGAACGGGTCTTTGATCTCAGCCGTCATATAGGGTTACATAAGGAATCCATGGCTTCTTTCCGCGAAGAAGCCGTTGCCGGAACCCGGTTCGGACTGATTGAAAAAGATGAAACCGTTACCTGGAAAGCCCGTCATTTTTTCCGGGAGCGGATCCTGCGGGTGAAAATCACCGAAATGAAAAAGCCTGAAATGTTTATTGATGAACAGACAGAAGGAAGTTTCAGGATGATGAAACACGAACATTATTTCAAACCCTGTGATAACGGTACAATCGTTATTGACCTTTTCCACTTTGAATCCCCTTACGGTGTGCTCGGACGCTGGTTCAACGAGCTCTGGCTCACCCGTTACCTGCGGAAAATCATTGAGCTCCGCAATAATGTGATCAAACAATATGCGGAATCCGGGAAGTGGAAAAAATTCATGGAATCCTGACCCCATCTTTTTGACTGAAATTATTTTCCCTTTGACCGGATTACCCGCTGATATCCCGGATGGGAAAGCCGCTGATCGTTCATTCAACATTAGCGTTTATTCAAGGGAAAATGAAGGTCAATCCATTATTTTTGTATGAACCATGAGTAATAAACCTTCCCTGCATACCTCCCTCTCCCCTGCCCTGCTTCATCTCTATGATTTAAGTAACAGTGTGGTGGTGATCATTGATGTTTTCCGTGCCACTTCCACCATTGCTTCGGCACTTTACAATGGCGCCCGTTGTGTGATTCCGGTTGACTCCGTGCCCAAGGCCCTGGAGATTGCAAAAAATATCGGTGGTATTGCGGCCGGAGAAAGAGACGGGAAAATTGCAGATGGTTTGGAACATGGTAATTCTCCAATGGAATACAACCGGGACTTTATTGAAAATAAAAATCTTGTCCTGACCACTACCAACGGAACCAGATTGCTGCAAATGGCACTGGATAAAAACGCAGACACCATTATTTCAGGCTCCTTTCCCAACCTGTCTGCTGTCTGTGATTTTCTGATCAAAGAAAATAAAAATGTAGTGTTGGGTTGTGCGGGCTGGAAAGACCGTTTCAATCTGGAGGACACTTTATATGCCGG
>DAORJS010000457.1:0-2379 GCA_035439185.1 Chitinophagaceae bacterium | reverse complement strand
ACCGCAATCTAGCCAGAGATTATCTGTACGGGGACTGGGTTCTTTCTGATCCGGACTACCGATCCGGGTATGAATGGCTGGCCATCCGAAAACAGCTTTCACCTGTCCTTTTTTACCATGAATGATCACACGGGATGCGGGGGCAGTTTGGTGATCCACCCCTCCGTTTCTTTTCAGGTAAATCAGTCCGTCCGCTGTGATATAATTGACAAACCAGCTGATCTCATCCGCATGCGCTTCAATCACTACTTTAAACGGATGATCCGGATTGATGATACCGACTGCCGTTCCATAGGGATCTACAAAATGGGTATCGACATAGGGTTTCAGGTAATCGATCCAGAGTTTCTGTCCCCAGGTTTCAAAACCAACTGGAGAGGCATTGTTGATATAATTTTTTAAAAATTCAAAAGCCTGTGGGGTGATCAGGGATTTCGCGGAGCCACGAACGGATTTTGTTGCAACTGATTTTGCCATGTAAAACGTTTATTAATCTGCAAAATTAATCAAATACGGGCGAATAGCATCAGCACAGCAGAAAGTGCCATCAGGCCATCCAGATATACCAGATAGAGCAGGTCACTGGGCTTGTTTTTAGCCGGACGGTATAGCAGCAAAAGTATCAATGCCGGAATCAGCAAGAGGATGGTATCCAACCGGCTTTGCACGGGTCCGGCTGCTAAAACGGTAAAAAATCCCTGTGCCAGCCAGGAGAACACAAAAAGACGGTGGATGCCTGTTTCACTGAAATAAGTGATCAGGCTTTTAACCCCGCTCCGGCGATCTGCTTCACGGTCACGATAATCAAATAATATACAAATACAGTAAATGAAAAAATAACGGCCGGCTATATAGTATCTGCTGTCAGTGCTGATATGATCACCGGCCATCAGGAGGGGGAGTATTGCCGTTACATAAGTCCAGATCAATGCCAGCATAATCGTTTTTCCATACGCATACTTCCGCATCCTGTAAAATATGGGATGTGGTAATTGGGGAGCGGTATAAAGAAGAGTAGCCAGTGCCGCGGGCAGAAATAATTTCCAGTATCCGAGCAATGGGATAAAGAAATAAATGGCTGCAGCCAGACTCAGGACGAACAACCCTCCCAGCCATGGTCTGTTTTTCCGGCTCCAGTTATTTCGCTGTGTATGCTGGGGAGAAGGCGAAGTAAAAAAATAATGAAAACTATAAGTACACAAGGTGGAAGAAAATACAAAAGGCAGGAGCAGGGTTGACTGATTTGCTCCTGCCGGCAACCAGAGTGCAGCCGTTTGCTCTGTCATTAATACCGCACAGGCAGCAATAAAAATATTGCTGTACACGAGGGAATGTAACAGCTTGCGGATGAAATGCAAGTGATTTTTTTAATCTAAAAGCCTGATTTTTTCTGATTCGCTGTAATTACTGCGTTGACCTTTTTTGTCTTTCAGAATAAGACCCAGGGTAGCCGTGGTATCGCGGGTTACACTGGGGAGCTTGGCCATATCCGGATTATTAAAAGTGCCCAATTCAAACTCAATAAGGATATCTGCCTGTCTGGTTTTTTCCGGAAGATTGAGGTTATCCAATGTATAACGCAGGGTATCACCAATCCCTGGCTTTACCACCACAGCTCCATTGTACCATTTGTAAACAATCAGGGCAGAATCCAGATCACCTTCATCATCGGTAAAATTTCCACGGATACTGATGACATTCCCATCAGTTGCTGTACTCGGAGAGATGGATTTGATGGTCACCTGCGGCTCGGTTTTGAACTTATCTTTGTTGCAGGCAGCAAGGAGAAGGACAAGGAGAGCGGGCAGAATCTGTTTATTCTTCATGGGCCATGAATTGCGCATTCTCAAATTTACAGTTTTTATCAACAATCTTCAAGTGGAACCGGGCTGGTTTAATCATATTTTAAGTATTGACAATCATTCTTTCGGGGATGCTGCACTGGAACTTTTCCGGTACCAGGCCCGGGAGAATGCCGTGTACCGGGCTTATCTGGAGGCCCTGCATATACAACCGGAAACTATACGGGATAACGGATCCATCCCCTTTTTACCCATTCGTTTTTTTAAATCACATGAAGTAAGGACCGGAGATGCTAAACCGGCCCTTGTTTTTGAAAGCAGTGGTACCACGGGAAACAATACCAGCCGTCATTTTGTGGCGGACCCTGAACTATATAAAGCAAGTTTTACCCGGGGTTTTGAAAGGGTTTATGGATCGCCTGCGGATTATTGTATCATTGGATTGCTGCCCTCATATCTGGAAAGACAGCATTCCTCCCTGGTCTATATGGTCGATCAGCTGATCCGGATGAGTGGTCATCAGGATAGTGGTTTTTATCTCCATGAAACAGCGCAATTAGCCCGTAAACTCGAAAAA
>DAORJS010000456.1:0-2409 GCA_035439185.1 Chitinophagaceae bacterium | reverse complement strand
GCAACGATTTGAAAGGTTACGGAAAATGGGTGTAAAAACCGTTATGGTAACCGGTGATAATCCATTAACCGCAAAATATATTGCTGAAAAAGCCGGTGTGGATGATTTTATTGCGGAAGCCAAACCGGAGGATAAAATGAATTATATCCGGAAGGAACAACAAAGCGGAAAACTGGTGGCCATGATGGGTGATGGAACCAATGATGCGCCAGCATTAGCTCAGGCAGATGTAGGGGTTGCCATGAACAGTGGTACACAGGCTGCCAAAGAAGCCGGTAACATGGTGGATCTGGATAATGACCCAACCAAACTGATCGAAGTGGTGGAAATAGGAAAACAACTGTTGATTACCAGAGGTACCCTGACCACTTTCTCGATCGCCAATGATGTGGCCAAATATTTTGCCATTGTGCCGGCCTTGTTTATTGCTTCGATTCCGGCCTTACAGGCTTTGAATATCATGGGACTGAAAAGCCCGGAGTCAGCGATCCTTTCGGCTATTATTTTCAATGCGATAATCATACCGATGCTGATACCATTGGCATTAAAAGGGGTAAAATACCGGCCCATCGGCGCCAGTTCACTGTTGAGGAGAAACCTGTTGATTTACGGACTGGGTGGTGTTATTCTTCCCTTTATCGGCATCAAACTGATTGATTTAGCCATTGGCCTTTTTATGTAATTGTTGTAAACCAGAAAAAATGAAAAAGAATTTAATCATATCGTTGAAGCTCACCCTGGTGATGATCATACTCTGTGCCGTACTTTATCCGCTGCTTATTGCAGGAATAGGTAAAGCAGCACCGGGTGGCGGAAAAGGCGAAACCGTTTCCTTAAATGGTAAAGTAGTGGGCTATGAAAAAATTGGTCAGCGATTTACCGAAGATAAATATTTTCAGGGCCGGCCTTCTGCAGTGGATTATAATGCTGCCGGCTCAGGGGGTAGCAATAAAGGACCTTCCAATCCCGATTATTTACAAGTTGTAAAAGACCGGATTGACAGTTTCCTGGTGCATAACCCTGGTGTAAAAAAAGAAGAAATCCCTGCTGAAATGGTGACCGCATCAGGAAGTGGTCTGGATCCTGATATTACCCCTGCAGGAGCATATATCCAGGTAAAACGCATCGCTTTGATCCGTAACCTGCCGGAAGAAAAAATTAAAGCACTCATTGCAGAACATACTGAAAAAACAGTACTCGGTCCGAAAGAAAAAATCAATGTACTGAAACTGAATGTTGCATTAGATAACTTAAAATAAAATACTTTACAAACTATTTACGATGAAAAATATATTAACAGGATTAACCATGATCCTAAGTGTTCAGATAATGGCCCAGGATTCTACCGGAGGTTCATTAACCATTAGCGGATATACTGAAGCCTATTACCAATATGATTTCAATAAGCCGGCAGATAATAACCGTCCGGGATTTATTTACAGTCATAACCGGCACAATGAATTTAACCTGAATCTTGGTTTTATTAAAGCCAACTATACAGCGGAACGTGTAAGGGCTAATCTGACTTTAGCGGCAGGTACGTATATGAATGCCAACTATGCTTCAGAACCAGGTGTATTGAAAAATGTTTACGAGGCCAACGCAGGTATAAAAATCAGCCGGAAAAAAAACCTCTGGATTGATGCCGGAATTTTTGGATCACATATCGGTTTTGAAAGTGCTATCAGCAAAGATTGCTGGAACCTGACAAGAAGTATGCTGGCAGATAACAGTCCCTACTTTGAGGCCGGCGCCAAGATCACCTATACTACAGATAATGGTAAATGGATGCTGAGTGGCCTGGCCCTGAATGGCTGGCAAAGAATTACCCGTGTAAGTGGTAATTCCCTGATGAGCTGGGGTACCCAGGTACAGTTCAAACCCTCTTCTAAAGTGCTGCTGAATTACAGCAATTTTATTGGAACAGATAAACCTGATAATGTAAGACTCTCCCGTTTCTTTCATAATATATACGGGGTATTTAATGTTACCGACGAATTTGGTGTCATAGCAGGATTTGATATTGGTACCGAAGAAAAATTTCCGGGCAGTGATGACAAAAACACCTGGTATTCTCCGGTCCTGATCCTGAAATACGCTTTTAATGATAAATGGGCCATTGCAGGCAGGGTGGAACATTACAATGATAAAAACGGGGTGATTATTTCCACTGGTTCACCGAATGGTTTCCAGACCACCGGGTATTCCCTCAATATTGACCATAGTCCGTTCAAAAATGTAATGGTTAGACTGGAAGCAAGAAACCTGAGCAGTAAAGATGCTATCTTCATCAAGCCCTCCGGGATAACGAATAATAATACTTTTATCACTTCTTCAATTGCTGTTTCATTTTAATGCCGGATCAGGAAGCAAATATATGGTTAGAGAAAATTCAGGAGTCCCGGAAAG
>DAORJS010000455.1:0-2410 GCA_035439185.1 Chitinophagaceae bacterium | reverse complement strand
GGATGTACCCAATGCCTCCGTGATGGTGATCGAGAATGCGGAAAAATTCGGGCTTTCTCAATTACACCAGCTCCGGGGCCGGGTAGGAAGGGGTGCTGATAAAAGCTATTGTATCCTGATTACCGGCTCCAAATTAGGTAATGATGCCCGGGAACGCATCAGGGTAATGACGGCTACCGGAAATGGCTTTGAAATTGCGGAAAAAGACCTGGAATTAAGAGGTCCGGGAGAAATTGAAGGTACCAGACAGAGCGGGGCGTTAAACTTTAAGCTGGCTCATCTTGTCCAAGACCGGGAAATACTGGATATCGCAGGAAAAATGGCCGGCAAGCTGATAGAAAATGACCCGGAACTGAATTCGGCAGAGAATTTGCCCCTTAAAAGCTTTCTCCGACAGCAAAAGGGAGGGGTTTTGTGGAGTAAGATTTCATAGAAAAATCCCGGGAAACCGGTGTTGAATTCATTTTTTACAATCGGATTACAAAGCCGGAGAATTGTTAACAGAAGTTTTCAATCCATATCTGATGAAATTTGGTTATTTTAATACATCAAAGAATACCGCCCTGAAACAACTATCCATTTTTACCATTACCCTGCTTTTTTGCACTGTTGCCCTGGCTCAGGGAAATATAGAATTTATTGAAAACAAAGGCCAGTGGGAGGACAAGATCCGTTTCAAAGCCACTGTCAGTAACGGACAATTATATATCCGTGACAATGGGGTCACCATGGTGCAGTATAACCCTGCTGATTTTTCCAATGTGATGAAACTCCTGCATGATCGCGTGGAAGGATTACCACCGGAAAGATATATGGTGCGTACCCATGCTTTTGATATTGATTTTGTAGGTGCTTCTCCGGATTCCAAACAGGTACCTGAGAAAAAGATCGCCACACATAATAATTATTTCTCCGGCTCGGACCCTTCCAAATGGGCAGGCGGCTGCGCCCTCTACCAGGCCATTACTATTAAAGAAGTCTACCCGAATGTTGATGTTCGCTATTATACAGATAATGGTTTTCTCAAGTATGATATCCTGGTTAAACCGGGAGGGGATGTTTCAAAGATTGCATTACGGTATAATGGCGTGAATAAGATTCAGGTCAAAAACAAAGAGCTCTCTATCAGCACATCGGTGGGTGATCTGCGGGAATCGGACCCCTATACCTACCAGGCCGGAGAGAATGGAAGAAATGAAATCAGTTGCCGGTATACCGTAAAGGATAATATCGTCCGTTTTGATGTAAAGGATTATAACCGCAACAGTACCCTTGTCATTGATCCGCAGGTAATCTTTTGTTCCTTTTCCGGAAGTTCAGCAGATAACTGGGGTTTTACGGCTACTTATGGTCCGGATGGAAGTTTTTACGGTGGAGGCATCGTACATGATCCGGGCTTTCCAACTTCCCCCGGTGCCTTTCAAACTAATTTTCAGGGCGGGGATTTTGATATTGGAATCATCAGACTCTCCGGTAATGGGAGCGCCCGTTTATATGCCACTTATGTCGGTGGAACCGGTAACGAACAACCTCATAGTCTGATCGTAGATAATGTCGGTAACCTTGTATTGGCCGGAAGAACCAATTCCCCCATAACCGGTGCAGGAGCGTATCCGCTCACAGGAGGCCGGTTGGGTCCCTGTGGCAGTTACGATATTGTTGTAACAAGATTAAGCCCGACCGGAACGCTGCTGGCATCCAAAAGAATCGGTGGTACCGGAATGGATGGAGTAAATATTCAAACCACCCGGAACAAGATTTCTCTTCAGCAGAATTATGGAGATGATGGAAGAAGTGAAGTGATCCTTGACGGATCCGGAAATATACTGGTGGCTTCCTGTACCCAATCCACGAGTACAACAACCCCCGCTGATAATTTTCCAACCACAGCTGCTGTGTTTCAACCCGTACATTCTGGTAATCAGGATGGGGTACTGATTAAATTCACCCCTGACCTGGGATCATTGATTTTTTCCAGCTACCTGGGAGGTGCTGCTAACGATGCTGCCTATGTACTCGCCATGGGCCCGAATGGAAATATTTTTGTTGCAGGTGGCACGGAAAGTTCAGCGATTGATTTTCCCGGAAATGAAGCGGGGACGGTTGGCCCTGCCAATCATGGGGGAATCGATGGGTTTATTTCAGAAATAACACCGAACGGCAATTCGGTAGTGAGAACTGCCTTTATCGGAACCAGCGGAACAGATCAGGTCTTTGGTGTACAGTTTGACAGCAAAGGTTTTCCCTATATCACCGGGCAAACCACGGGTTCCTGGCCAGTGGTTAATAATCTTCCAGGCACACCTCCCATTTATACAGATGCCGGAGGTAAGCAATTCATTGCTAAACTTGAAAAAGATCTCTCCCGCTTTGTTTATTCCACTATGTTCGGAACCGGATCCAATACCCC
>DAORJS010000454.1:0-2411 GCA_035439185.1 Chitinophagaceae bacterium | reverse complement strand
ATATGGCGGCTGGTTTCCTCCTCCAGTTCAATGACTGCTTGCTCATTATAGTTGGCGATATAAAAAAAAGGGAGTGCCATTATTAGCTGTCTTAAAAAAAGATGCCGGGTCAGGCCCGGCATGACGTACTGCAAAATAATATCTTTTCTTAGAAAGGAGTGTCTTCATCATCAGGCAGGTCATTCATCTTGCTGCCGGTCTGGATGAATACACGGGCACCGCCGCCTTCTCCATCATTATCACTTACCGGTTTCCAGTTGCCGGGGAGTCCGGGACCAAATCCTCCGCTGCCATCATCTTCCACAAATTTCTGGATATGGAGCAGGGCCTTGAGTTTAATATTTTCGAGTGAACCGTTCCTGTGTTTGGCGATCCGCACATGGGTTTCTCCTTTATTGCTCTCCCCCATTTCATTGCTGGTGATATCATAATACTCGGGACGGTAAAGGAACATGACCATGTCCGCATCCTGCTCGATCGCTCCGGATTCACGGAGGTCACTCAGCTGGGGCATTTTGTTTCCGTCTTTACCGGCACTCCTGGTTTCCACGGCCCGGCTCAACTGTGAAAGGGCGATGATGGGTACACTGAGTTCTTTGGCCAGTCCTTTGAGGTTACGGGAGATATTACTGATTTCCTGTTCGCGGTTGCTGTTCCGGTTTTCTCCGGTACCGCTCATCAGCTGGAGGTAGTCGATAATAATCAGTCCGATATTATGTTTGTTTTTTAAACGACGGCATTTCGCACGCAGTTCAAAAATGTTCAGGGCTGGTGTATCATCAATAAAGAGTGGTGCCTGAGCCAGTCGCTGGATACCCCGGGCATAAAGCTGTTTCATTTCATGTTCTTCCAGTTTACCGCGTGCAATTTTTTCCAGCCAGATTTCACTTTCTGCTGAGAGAATCCTTTGTACGAGCTGACCGGCGCTCATCTCTAAGGAGAACAGGGCCACTCCGGTGGGTTTGGCGGCATGCATGGCAGCGTTACGGGCCAGGTTCAGGGCAAAGGCCGTTTTACCAACAGCAGGGCGGGCAGCCAGGATGATGAGATCAGTGGGTTGCCAGCCATAGGTAACACGGTCAAGCGAGGGGAAACCGCTTGGCACACCGGTTACATCTTCATTTTTATGCCGGAGGTCTTCGATCCGCTGAATGGTTTTTACCAATACAGAATCGATGGTATCAAAATTCTTCCGCAGGTGATTATTGGTGATTTCAAACAATTTGGTTTCCGCATCATCGAGCAGGTCAAATACATCGGTGGAATCTTCGTAAGCATCCCCGATAATTTCACCGCTGATGCGGATCAGTTCCCGTTGAATGAATTTCTGCAGGATGATCCTGGAGTGTGTTTCAATATTGGCAGAGGAAACAACGGCATTGGTCAGTTTGGTAACATAGTAAGCACCACCCACCATTTCCAGTTCTTCCCGGAAGCGGAGCTCTTCTGCTACGGTCAGGATATCAATGGGCTGACTTTTATTGCTCAGTCCCTGCATGGCCCTGAAAATCCGCTGGTGGGCTTCCACATAGAAACATTCGGGTTTCAGGATTTCGATCACGGTATCAAAGGCACTTTTTTCCAGCATGATCGCACCGAGTACAGCTTCTTCCAGGTCCTTGGCTTGTGGGGGGACTTTTCCGAATACCATACTTCCCAGGTCGGGTGTGGATTTTCTTCTTTGTTTAGCGGCGCGGTCTTTATTAAGGTTCGAGAGGTCCATGTTCTTGGGTATAGCGATAAAAAAGTTAAACCATCAGTTTTCTCCTGCCTGGCAGGTGACCCTGGGCGCATCTTCCGTCCGTCTTAAGAAATGATTATTTCTATGTTAGTGGAATGTTTCCGTCCGATCAGGATGGCGAATTTAAAGTGGCGAACTGATACGATATTGATTTTCTAAGAGTTTTTCTTTACGCACCATGTTTCCACCCAAAAAACGGGTTTATCCACATAAATAATTTGCCCGGGGTCTTTGTGAATTTAAGCAAAATCCCTAGTAATATTCCGGGGAAATCCGCATTTCCCTGTTAAATATTACGGGGCCTGACCATAATCATGGGATTGGAGACAATATGCAAACAATTTGCAGTGTTATTGATAGATACCAGCTATCTCACTGGTTTCCGACCTGTGTAACATTTAAAAAACAACCCTTATGAAAACCATGCTTTCCCGTCCTGTGCTCAGTCAGACTGAGAACAACACTACTTTATGGATCGGCCATTTATCCCATGATGCCAACGACCGTTTGGCTGGTCAGACATTTGCCTGTCCGGCCGGTGGCCAGCTCAATAATATCCAGGTTTATTCTGCAGCCGTTACCCAGCCGGGTGCGGTGGAGTTAACCCTGCATGAATTTGATCCGGTAACCCATGAATGGGGACCTTCGCTGGGAAAAAGCAAGCTGGATA
>DAORJS010000453.1:0-2411 GCA_035439185.1 Chitinophagaceae bacterium | reverse complement strand
TTACCTCATTATTCCTCATTCCTTTGTTCCTCTGTTCTGCTGTTCATCCCCCTCCCAGGTCCGGCAAGAATGTCGCAGTGTTTCTCCGTGTCCGCTGTGGTTAAAAATATATCCCAATACTGGAACAGCGTTTCCCATCGGGGATATTACCTCATTATTCCTCATTCCTTTGTTCCTCTGTTCTGCTGTTCATCCCCCTCCTCCACCCGACGGGGGCTTTGTCTTTTTCCCAAAAATGATTAATTTCAGAAACGGTACTGCCGGTCATGCCCTGTGTGACTGAGGTGCACGAAGTGCGTCCGGAAAAAAAACAATAAATCGCGGGAAAAATCCCCTGTTTATTATTCTTTCTCATGATAAGTTTCAGGAAAATTTATCATGAGGAAGGTGACATTGAAGCCGCTTTTACATAAGGGAGCCGAATGGATTGGTATATACTTTGAGCTTTCTCATGCTTTAAATGTAATCCTGAGAAAGCAGATGGCGGCCAACTGGAGTGTAAGCAACAAATGCTGGTATGTACCTCTGAACCTGTCTTCCCTTGAAAAAATTCACCAGCTCTTAGGAGGCAAAGCAGCAATAGAGGACCAGGCTGTTAAAGAACTGCTGAATAGTAATCAGTCTATCAAATCGAAAACAGAACCTCCCGAAAACATCAGTCAACCGGGCCCCTCTTCTTCCCGTGAAAAAATCAGCTCAGGCAATACCGGTTCTGTTCCTTTTAAAAGACAAACAGAAAAAAGAGAACCGTTTGTTGAGAAAGTCTATGAAATCAATTCCGGAGTATTACCCCGGATGGAACAGGAACTGATTTTACGAGGCTATAGTCCCTCCACCCGGAAAACCTATTTGAATGAAGTACGGGTATTTCTGGGAGCTATCAGGAATCATGCTGCCGATGAGTTCATGGTACAAAGGTTGCGGGATTATCTGCAGTATTGTCTTGAGAAATTAAAATTATCAGAGAACACACTGCATAGCCGGATCAATGCGCTTAAGTTTTATTATGAGAAAGTGCTGAAGCAGGAGCGCTTTTTCTGGGAGATACCCCGGCCCAAAAAGCAGCTATTATTACCCAAGCTGTTAAATGAGGAAGAACTGGCGAGGCTCTTTAATGCCCTGGATAACCGGAAACATAAAGCGATGCTGTTTACCGCCTACAGTGCCGGATTAAGGGTGAGCGAAATAGTGAATCTTAAAATAACGGATATAGATGGTCAACGAATGCAGATACTGGTCAGCCAGGCCAAGGGCAAAAAGGACCGTTGTGTGAATTTAAGTCCTGTTTTGCTGGATATTTTACGTGAATATATAAAGTTGATAAAGCCGAAACCGCAGGTCTATTTATTTGAATCAGAACAAACCCGAATGGCATACCCGGTTCGTACTGTACAGCAGATATTCAGTAATGCCAAACACAAAGCGGGGATTCGAAAAGAGGTAGGCATTCATAGTCTGCGGCATAGTTTTGCCACCCACCTTTTGGATAAAGGAACAGACATCAGGTATATTAAAGATTTGCTGGGTCATTTTAATATCAGAACAACGGAGCGGTACCTTCATGTGAGTAAAAAGCAGTTGGTGAATATTATTAGTCCCTTTGATGATTTGTGGAAGAAAAGCAATATCGACTGGTAAACGATGTTTGGTGTATTGTCCTAATGACAATACAAAATGTATAACCGCAAGGCTTTCATGTTCAATAGCAATATTTTTAAACCCAAGCGCGTAATTGCATAAATTTACGTGTTACCTGCGATGCCTTTAGCACAGTAAGTTTCAGACCTTATCCCCTCTTAGCTCACTTAGTTGACGGTAGACGAGTTCACTATACCAAACAGGGTGCTAAAGGATGGCTGGAATTGAATCATGGCTCAAAATATTGACAGAAGCGTGTTAACCCTGAAGTTTACCATTGTATGAGAACTTCACCGCAGGTAACATCGGGTTTGGCGCAAGCCGCCTGCGTGCACGCTCGGCCTTCAACAGCTAAAGGAATGTTGTTGGCCTGCGCGGTAAGTTTTCCTAAATTAGTGCGGCCAGCGCCAAGCCCTGCCCGTTAGCAGCAATACTATGAGAGTCATTGTCATCGGAATAGCAGTTTCGTCATTATTTCTCGCTTGTAAAATCCATAACGAGAAATTAAAGAGTTCCACAATTGACAAAGACATAAGTAACGATCAAACTCCCGAAACTGTATTTGATAAAGACACTCAGTTTGTTTTGTATTCCGGTGAGATAACTTTGCCCAAAGGTTGGCGAGTGGCAAACGATGACACGATACTTCAAGTGGCTGACGCTACATCTAGATATCGATTTCATAACAAAAATGGTAAGTTGATTTTTCTTCAGTATGGACTTGGCACAATTGGCAACCCGTCAGAGCCTAACGTTCAGTCTGCAATTTTTCG
>DAORJS010000452.1:0-2426 GCA_035439185.1 Chitinophagaceae bacterium | reverse complement strand
GTAATGGCATGACCACCGCCAATTCCACCGGTTATTACAGCAATGGTGAAGTGGAGGATTATCGTGTATTGGTGGATGATTATGTGCTGGACGCACAATTGCTTGCCTTCAACGCCACATTAACCGGAAATGGTAAAGTAAAACTTGATTGGCGCACCACCAACGAACAAAACATCGCCGGTTTCAGCATCGAAAGAAGTGGCGATGGCGTGAACTGGACTGCTATTGGTTATGTCAATGCCAAGGGCAATAATGGGGAAGGTGAAATTCATCAGTATCTTTTTGAAGATCAGTCACCGCTACCGGGAAGATCCCTGTACCGCCTGAAAATTGTAAACCTGGCTTCATCCGAAGTGCAATACTCCAACATCAGAATAATTTACACCGGCAGGGATATAGTTCCAGTGCTGGACATCATGCCAAACCCCGTCAAAGATAAACTGGCTGTATATGTTTACAGAAACAGTGATGCCTCCGTTCAGGTGGATATAACAGATGCGGGAGGTAGAAGTATGCTGCGGAGACAAACACAATTATCGGCCGGGGCTAACCAGATTGAATTCAGTGAAGCAGCCAATTGGGCTCCCGGCAATTATTTCATCAGCATTACCAGTGTGGATGGAGAAAAAATGGCGGGCCGTTTTTTAAAAGTCAGGCACTAAGGGAAACAACTCATGATAAAGGATAAATACTGACAAATACTTTTTTTCCAGTACCAATAGGCTGAAATGAACTGAAAAGAAGATTAATTAGCAGGTGAGATATTGATAGCCTTTTTTATCCCCGGCTTCCTTATACATTTGCAGAGTGTATACTTTAAAGAAATCACTCGGGCAGCATTTTTTGCAGGATGATAATATCTGCCGGAAAATCGTGGCTGCAGTACAGGAATACCCTTTCCGGCAATTACTGGAAGTAGGTCCCGGAGGCGGCGCTATTACCCGTTACCTGATCAATATTGAATCAATTGATTTCAAAGCCGTGGAACTGGATGATGAAAAAGTGACCTGGCTCTTGCAGGAATACCCTGGATTGGCTGGCAAAATTATTGCCGGAAGTATTTTAGAAATCCCCAAACCTTTTGACGGTCCTTTTACGGTGGTTGGAAATTTTCCCTATAATATTTCCACTCAAATTCTTTTCAGGATCCTGGAATGGAAGGATTCTGTAGAGGCTGTGGTAGGCATGTTTCAAAAAGAAGTAGCCCAGCGTATCGCTGCCCCTGAAGGAAGCAAGGTCTATGGTGTAACCAGTGTGCTGGTTCAGGCTTTCTTTGATGTCACTTATCTCTTTGATGTGCATGAGCGGTGTTTTAACCCGCCACCCAAGGTAAAAAGCGGGGTGATCCGGCTTTTACCTAAAAAGACTCCTGTTGTAATAGCTGGAGAGAAACAATTCTTCCTGTTGGTGAAAACTGCTTTTAACCAGCGCAGAAAAACCCTGCGCAATGCTGTGAGAGGTTTGTTCACAGCAGAAGAACTTGACAACAGCCTTTTTGATAAACGAGCAGAGCAATTAACCGTGGAGCAATTTGCTGCACTCAGTTTCAAAATGAAATGAAAAAGATCATTATCACCGGTAAGGCACACCCTTTTCTGCAGGACAGCCTGCAAAAAAAGGGATATGAGGTTTTGTACAAACCGGATATCAGTTATGAAGAGCTGGGTGAGTGTATCCACGAGGCAGAAGGATTGGTGGTTACCACCCGGATACCAATCAACAAAGAGTTGATTGACAAAGCCGGCTCACTAAAATGGATCGGCAGACTGGGAAGCGGAATGGAATTGATTGATGTAGTATATGCATCATCAAAAGGAATCCGCTGTGAAAGCAGCCCCGAAGGAAACCGGAACGCGGTGGCCGAACACCTGATGGGCATGTTGCTGGGACTCATGAATAAAATTCATTCCTCTAATGAAGAAATCAAACAGGGATTATGGAGAAGGGATGAAAACAGGGGTACTGAATTGCATGGAAAAACGGTAGGTATTATCGGGTTCGGAAATACAGGCAGCCGGTTTGCCCGTCTGCTGGAACCCTTCGAAGTAACCGTGCTGGCCTATGATAAATTTAAATACGGTTTTGGCAAAGGATATATCAAAGAAGCCAGTATTGAACAAATCTGCCGCTATGCCGATGTGATTAGTTTCCATGTGCCCCTGACCGAAGAAACACTGCATATGGCCAGTCGCTCTTTTTTTGATGCCCTGGAAAGAAAACCCTGGTTCCTCAATACCAGTCGTGGAAAAGTAGTAAGGATCGGCCATCTCGTGAATGCATTACTGGAAAAAAAGATTGCAGGTGCCGGATTGGATGTACTGGAGAATGAAAACCTGGACAGTTATACCCCGATCGAAAAACAACAACTCGGTTGGTTACTGGAACAACCCAATGTGATCATCACCCCGCATATTGCCGGCTATAGC
>DAORJS010000451.1:0-2432 GCA_035439185.1 Chitinophagaceae bacterium | reverse complement strand
CTTCCAGTATTTTTTTTACCGTCCGGTAATCACTGTCATAACGCCGGTTCTGGTAAACGGATAATTTCAGTTTTTTTTTCGCTGCCAATGCAATCAGTTCTTCCGCTTCGGCTACTGTGGCAGTAAACGGTTTCTCCACGATAATATGCTTACCGGCTTCCAAAGCCTGACGTGCATAATCGAAATGGGTCACACTGGGTGTATTGACAACAACCAGTTCAATGGACTCATCAGCCAGCATGGCATCCAGGCTGCGGAAGGTTTTAACACCGGGGTATTTTTCTGCTGCCAGGTTCTTGCTTCTTTCCCATACTCCATACAAATTAAATCCGGGATGGGTATTAATAAAGGGGGCATGGAATACCCAGCCGCTCATTCCAAAAGAACATAAAGCCGTATTGATGGGTTTCATTGACACAACTTACTGATTCTTGTTTTAATTCCTGTTTTCTGTTGTCAGAGTTTCTGTATCCAGTTTCGTAATCTCTCCAGCCAGTTATCATCCGTGGTTTTATTGTTCATGCCAAAGCCATGACCACCTTTGGGATAGAGATGCATCTCTACGGGAACTTTATTTTTCACACAAGACTGGTAATAACGGATACTGTTTTCAACCGGAACGGCGCCATCATCACTGGCATGGACCAGAAAGGAGGGCGGGGTAGCCGCATTAACCTGTGTATCATTGGAAAAGAATAACTCTTTCTCTTTAGTAGGTTGTGTTCCTACCAGGTTATTTCGTGATCCTTTATGCGTGATACTGCTGTCGAAACTGATCACCGGATAAATCAGGATCGCAAAGTCGGGACGAACAGATGTGGTATCGGCATTGCCTGCATCTGCTTTAAAATTAAAATGTGTAGCCGCAGTAGATGCCAGGTGACCACCGGCTGAAAAGCCCATGATCCCGATTTGATGGGGGTTAATTCCGAAATTTTTTGCCTGTTGCCGGATCAAACGAATGGCCTGTTGAGCATCCTGTAAGGGAGCCAGGCTCTTATCAATATTGATAGAATCATCCGGTAATCTGTTTTTTAATACAAAAGCGGTAATCCCCCAGCGATTCATTTCTTCAGCAACCCTTGTGCCTTCTTTGTCGAAAGCCAGAATACTGTAACCGCCACCCGGACAAATAATCACCGATTTCCCATTTGGCTTTTGTGGTTTATAAACGGTGAGGGTGGGTTGACTGATTTTTGAAATTCTTGTCACATTATCCCGGGTAATGGCATTTTCCTGATTGACTACCGGCCGGTTATTGGGTACATTTCCGGAATAAAGCGGGATAACCGTTTGTGTTTTTCCGGTAAAAAGTTTTAGATCAAATGGGATGGACGCTTTCACGCTGTACCAGCCACTGGCATTAATTCCATCAATATAACGGCTGGAAAGTACTTTCTGAACCTCATAGAGACGGGCATCTTTTTTTGATAATTGTTTTGACCATTTTACACGACCTGTTATGTTTGCTCCCGCTCCCTTGTTTTTATATTCTGCATAAAAAACAAACCATTCATTTTCCGGATTGTTCCAGTTATCCCATCCGGCCGGATGGATCGCGGCAGGAAGTTCACATTCGAGAAACACGGTTTTGGCATATTGCCGCCAGGGTCTTCCCAGGAAGAGTTTGTTTACTCCTGAATCTGCTGTGATCGTACAATTCCTGAAAACAAATCCATATCTTTTGGCCTGAGCGGTATTGGCTGCCGTGATAAATGAATTGCTCTTGCAACGGATCCGGCAGGAAAGAAAATAAGCAGTGGCAGGACCAAATATGAAATCAGTAGTTCCTTCGATATAGCAGTTTTCAAACAGCTGACGGGCATCTTCACCCGCTGCAAAAATCGTATCCTGATTTCCCAGAAATTTACAATTCAGAAAGTATGCATTATCCGCATCCACATACAGTGCCAATGCCTGCCCCACCGGCCCTGCTGTATTTGAAAAAGTAATATTCTCGGCCTGGAAACGGTTTCCTGAAATCTTTGCAGTATAAGAAGTGAAAGTAGTATGCTTCCCTTTACCTGAATAATCATTCCAGCTGATAATGGTACTATCTACATTCTCTCCGATAAATCTTACATCTGTATTGGTGGCCGGTAATTCTATTTTTTCGTTGTATACGCCATTCTTTATATATAGTGTGATCTGTGACAACGGATAAACCCGCATGGCATCAATGGCGTCCTGGATAGAACTGTATTCACCGGTTCCGTCTTTGGCTACGGTAAATACATATTTATACTGCTGGGGGTTGGAGGTTTGTCCTGCAGAAGTGAAGTTTAGCACAAAAAGCATCAGAACGCCGGTAAGCTTTTTCATGTTTATTTCTTTACGGGGGTATAAATTCTTTGTCTCAATTCAGGAACCATTTCCCTGATCTCCTGTAATACCATTTGTGCCAGCAAACGGGCGCCGAGTTCGCTGAAATG
>DAORJS010000450.1:0-2433 GCA_035439185.1 Chitinophagaceae bacterium | reverse complement strand
TCTTTGTCTTTATTCTGTTCGCCAAAACCAACAAATTTTGCTTTTTTATTCGGACCGTCAATCTCCACCAGTTTGGTATAAAAATTCATTTGCACTTTATCGCGCTCGGCCACTTTTTTCAGTGTTTTTTCATATTTATCCACTCCGAATAAACGGGTACCTCCACTCCAGTACTGGATCTCGGTTTTATCAAACAGATCGTGTTTCTTAAAGTAATCAGCAGCCAGCCACATAATTTTATGCGGGGCTCCGCCACATTTTACAGGGGTATTGGGATTAGTGAAAAGGGCTTTTCCACCTTTGAAATTTTTCAGGGTTTCCCAGGTATAGGGCACATTGTCCACACTGTAGTTGGAGCAGACTCCGTTTTTACCGAGTGTTTCTTTCAGTCCCTTGATTTCATTCCAGTTCAACTGGATACCGGGTGCCACCACCAGGTATTGATAATTCACTTTTTCCTGGTTGTCGAGGGTAACGGTATTTTCTTCCGGTTGAAAGGATGCTGCTTTTTGGTGAATCCATTTCACTTGCTTCGGCATCACATCTTTTTCCTGATGAATGGTATCCTGCATATCAAATACACCGGCACCCACCAGGGTCCAGGCCGGCTGATAATAGTGTTTATCGGATGGCTCAATAATGGCGATATCCAGTTCTTTGTTTTTACGGAGCAGTTGGGAAGCAACAGAAATTCCTGCATTGCCTCCGCCTACAATTAAAATCTGGTGTTGATGTGACATACTGTTGATTTTAGAAAACTAAAATACAGCAGGAGCAAGGGCAATAAGGTGATAACAGTCACAGAGCAAGGTTTATTACAGGGAATCAGTGGTACGACAGAGAGGACCTGATAACTGTCACCCGATTTTGTGACTTATGTCATTCACACAGGTGACCACCCACTTGAATTTTGTTTTTCTCCATTCCTGTGAAGCTGATACCGTTTAATGACGCGGGATGATGTCCGTCTTCCAATGAAAAAAGGTTTTTATTCATCAATTAAAATGCAGGTATATGAAAATCGAACAAATCTACACTGGCTGTCTGGCCGAAGCCGCTTATTACATTGAAAGCAATGGCGAAGCCGCTATTATTGATCCCTTACGGGAAACACGTCCTTATATAGAAAGGGCTGAAAGAAACGGGGCCAAAATAAAGTACATCCTGGAAACCCATTTCCATGCTGATTTTGTCAGCGGTCATATTGATTTGTCCAAAAAAACCGGTGCCACTATTGTCTTTGGTCCAACAGCAGTGCCTGGGTATGATGCTTATGTGGCCAGGGACGGGGAAGAACTTTCATTGGGTAAAATTAAATTCAGGGTATTGCATACACCCGGACATACCATGGAGTCCACCACCTACCTGCTGATTGATGAAAATGGGAAAGAGCAGGCGATTTTCACCGGAGATACATTGTTCATTGGTGATGTCGGCCGTCCGGATCTGGTTCAAAAAGTAAAAGCAGAAGTGACGCCCGAATTCTTGGCCGGACATTTATTTGATTCCCTCCGGAATAAGATCATGCCATTATCAGATGAAGTGATTGTGTACCCGGGTCATGGTGCAGGAAGTGCCTGTGGTAAAAATATGAGCCGGGAAACAACCGATACCCTGGGGCACCAGAAAAAAGTGAACTATGCACTTCGTGCCGATATGACGAAGGAAGAATTCATTAAAGAAGTCACGGACGGACTGGTAGAACCCCCACAATATTTCCCTTATAATGTGTTGATGAATCTGAAAGGTGGTGTGGAAAGTATTGATGATATTATGGCCAGAGGTATGCGGGAACTGTCTCCGCGTGAATTCCAGGCTGCCTGGGAAAGTCTGGAAGCATTAGTATTGGATACAAGAGGGAAGGATGTATTTGCAGCCATGCATATCCCGGGTTCGGTCTTTATTGGCCTGGATGATAATTTCGCTCCCTGGGCCGGTACCCTGATCACTGATCTGAAACAGCCTATTCTTTTCCTGGCCGATGAAGGAAAAGAGGAAGAAGTGATCGTTCGGCTTTCCAGAGTGGGTTATGATAATCCGGTTGGATTTCTGAAAGGCGGTATCTGGGCCTGGAAAGAAGCAGGTTTTGATACTATGGTTCTGGAAGAGATTGATGCGGAAACATTTGCTGCATTGTATGATAGCGGTACCGAAGAAATTAATCTGCTGGATGCCAGGCGGAAGAGTGAATATGAAGCCGAGCACCTGGTGGGAGCAGAAAATTTCCCGCTTGATTTTATCAATCAGAATATGGCTCAGCTGGACCGTAATAAAAAGTATTATATCCATTGTGCCGGAGGCTATCGTTCCGTGATCATGTGTTCCATCCTGCAGTCAAGAGGATTTGAGAATCTGGTGAATATCAGGGGTGGTTATAAAGCACTCAGTCAAACCGGATTGAAGAAAACGAAATATACGGAGCCGAAGACGATG
>DAORJS010000449.1:0-2435 GCA_035439185.1 Chitinophagaceae bacterium | reverse complement strand
GAAGGAAAGATTATAAAAGCCGCAATGGCCATGGGTGGCGTGGCACATAAACCATGGAGACTAACCGCTGCAGAACAATTACTGATTGGAAAATCACCAACAACTGATTTGTTTACTGAAGTTGCTCAGCTCGCCATGCAGGGCGCCACTACCTATGAACACAATGCCTACAAAGTAAAACTGGGGAAGGCTGCTATCATTGAAGCTTTGACCAGGGCCACGCGTTAAATATTATACACTCGTTTAATAAGTAAGGATATGGATGAAATACTGAAACCCGAACAAAAGACTTTTGCTGATGATGACCGGGCCGATGGACTGGCCAAGGTAACCGGCAAGGCAAAATTCACGGCTGAACACCGGCTCCCGGGTTTGGTGTATGGGGTATATGTAACCAGCACTATTGCCAGAGGATATATCCGTAATATGAACCTGCTGGATGCCAAACATGCACCGGGTGTTTTGGATATTCTTTATTACCTGAATGCACCGGTAGTGCCAGGTTATAAAGCAGCTGACAGAACCAAGAATCCCAATGCCCGTGATTACAGTGGCTTCAAACTCTTTCAGAACAATATGATCGTCAGCAATGGCCAGCCCATTGCCCTCGTGATTGCCGATACTTTTGAAAGAGCGGTTCATGCTGCTTCACTCGTGAAAGTGGATTACCAGGCAGAAACTCCTTTTACTGATTACGATAATAATAAGTTCAACAACGCCCGGTTAAAAGACAGAGGTGAGTACAGCCGGAAAGAAAAAGATGCCTGGAAAAATGCGGAAGTAAGTCTGGAAGCTGAATATACCCTGCCCATCGAAACCCATAACCCCATGGAAATGCATGCCACCACGGCTGTATGGGAAGGGGAACAGCAACTGACTGTCTATGATAAATCGCAAGGGCCCAAAGGAGTGCAGAGCGAACTGGCCCGGATGTTCGGACTCGATGAAAAGAATGTAAAAGTGGTCACCGAATTTGTGGGTGGTGCATTCGGAAGCGGATTACGCAGCTGGCCACATGTATATGCTGCCGTGATGGCGGCAAAAAAAGTAAACAGACCTGTAAAAGTATTACTGAACAGGGAACAGATGTTTACCATGGTTGGATACCGCCCCTGGTGCTGGCAAAAAATTGGTATTGGTGCTTCCAAAGATGGAAAGCTCACAGGCATTACCCATCATGCGGTAAGCAATACTTCTACTTACGAAGATTTTACTGAAGGCATTGTAGGCGTTTCACAGTTTTTGTATGATTGTCCGAATGTAAATACCAGTTATAAGATTCTTCCTTTAGATGTGAATACCCCCACCTGGATGCGGGGACCTGGTCCGGCTTCAGGATGTTTCGGATTGGAAAGCGCATTGGATGAACTCAGTTATAAACTGGGAATTGACCCCGTTGAACTACGATTAATCAATAATGCTGAAGTTCATCCGCAAAATAAATTACCCTGGACCAGTAAATACCTGAAAGAATGTTTGCTGATGGGTCGTGAAAAAATCGGCTGGGACAAAAGACCAACTGTTCCCGGAACGCTGAAAGAAGACGGCATGCTCACCGGATATGGAGTGGCCGTTGGTGTATTTGGTGCCGGAAGAGGATCGGCCACAGCAAAAGGAATACTGAAGTCGGATGGCAAACTGGTATTACAAAGTGCAGTGAGTGATATGGGGCCTGGTACTTCCACGGCCATGGTACGTATCGGCAGTGAACAAATGGGAATGGAAGAAAATAAAGTGAGATTTGAATTGGGTGATACTGATTTTCCGAATGGTCCCACCCAGGGTGGTTCCGGTTCTGCCACTACGATTGGCACTGCAGTCATGGCGGTCTGTGATGGATTGAAACAAAGTCTGAAAGAAATGGCCATCGAAATAGCTGCTGGTTTCAGCGGACTCAAACCGGAGGAGATCAAATATGAAAATGGAAAATTGGTATCTGCAAAAGACGGATCTGTTAGTATTCATTTCACCGATCTGATTAAACAAAGTGGTAAACCCGAAATCCAGGTATCCAAGAGTACGCAGGGAGCTGCTTTCCGGGACAAGTATGTGGCGAATTCTTTCTCGGTGCATTTTGTAAAACTGCATGTACATCCGGTAACCGGTGTGATCCGGTTAAAACATATGGTATCGGTTGCTGATGCCGGTAAAATCATCAGTGAAAAAACAGCCCGCAGTCAGATGGTGGGCGGTGCGGTGGGTGGTATTGGTATGGCGATGACAGAAGAAACGCTGATTGATCACCGGTATGGCCGGTATATCAATGCCAACTTCGTAGACTATCATGTGCCGGTTCATGCTGATGCACCACCGATGGATATTTTATTTGTCAACAAAGCGGATATGATTATCAGTCCGACCGGCGCCAAAGGCATTGGAGAAATTGCGTTGGTGGGAGTGGCACCGGCGATTATCAATGCAGTGTATAATGCAAC
>DAORJS010000448.1:0-2439 GCA_035439185.1 Chitinophagaceae bacterium | reverse complement strand
CAACAGTTACATAGTATAATCCATCGTTGAACACCTGGTATTGTGCTGCTGTATTGTTATCCTGCCAAAGGTAGCTGGCATATTTACCGGGCTGTAGCAGATAGGGCTTCAATCCGCATACAGTGGTATCTTTTCCAAGGTTGACAGAAACCGGTCGGAACTCCCTGATCTGAAAATCATCGATTGCAAATCCGTCATAATCGTTGCAGTTACTGCCTGAACTGAAATAAAAACGAAAGATCACTTTTGGCTGGCCTGCCAGAAAGCGAATATCATGTCTGGCCGTAAGCCATGTTCCGGATCCATTTCCTGATGGACAGCCGCCTGTTGATGAATGTGATGAGCCGCTCCAGCCTGGTTGATTGTTCAAAGCAGATACAGTATTTTGATTATACCAGTTATTGATCCTGCAACCATAATTACTGTTTGCCTGCCCCAGAACCTGCCAGCTGATACCGCTGTCAAGTGAGTATTGAAGATTGGCACCGGATACAGCCAGTTCTGCATCCCAGAATACACGAAATGCAATTTCAGGATCTGTCAAACTGCTTAAATCAAAACAGGGACTTCTTAACCAGGAGCCTTGGTTACGGAGGTAAGCATTGCCGGTAGTATTTCCATTGGTCCAGCAGCGATTTCCTTCTCCGGCATTATTCAAATATAATTTGGAAGGATTTCCCCATTCCCAGTCAGATTCATCTCCTCCGGAAAACCATTGTCCTTCAGAACTTTCAAAGGATTCTTTATAAGGATATTGCTGAACATTCCAGTGACAGGCAGGAGCCAGGTTACGGTGTATGCTCAGTAAATCAGTTCCGGAATTAGCTGAATAAATATCAGGTAAACCGTCACCATCCAGATCGCATGAGTAAACATTCGGGAATTTGGCGGCACTATAAAACCATGAACCGGTTGAAAATTTAATTTCTCTGCTTGTACTGGTGTTTCGCAGCAGCACAAAACAGGTATCTCTGTCAATATTGCCGCTAATGATATCCGGTTTGCCATCACCATTGATATCGCCTGGCTTTGCTTCCATAATCTGACGGCCCACCTGACGAAGCTGCTGATCAAACGCATAAGTTCCGGTGCTGATATTTCGTAAACATGCAAGATTATCCAGAGAACCCGCACCGATAAGGTCAGGTTTATTGTCGCTATTATAATCGGATGCATCCAGACTTGACATGGAAATTCCGGTTATATAATCAAATCGAGGACTAAAACTAATATTCCCTGGAGTGCTGTTGTTCCGGAACAGCTGAAAAGCGGCATTTGGTCCTCCGATATTACAAACTACCAGTTCGGGTTTCTGATCATCATTCAGATCGGTTATCGATGTTCTCATGGAGGTTGGGAGAAGGGGAAATGTCTGAATCGGGCCAAATGAAACAGAGGACAGGTTACTGGTATTGCGTAAAACACTCATGGTTCCATCTGTACAGATGAAAGCCAGATCCGGTTTACCATCAGCATCAAGATCACCCGCTGAACCACCTAAAGGTTGTTTTCCGGCAACAAAACTGTTGCTACTGGTAAAAATAAAATTTCCAGGAACTGAATTGTTTATTAAAACGGTAATAGAATCTGGTATTCCGATAGTGTTTGCCGGATTAACTGTACAGATATCTATTTTACCATCACCATTAAAATCAGCATGTAAAAAAAATGTAAGAAAACGAAACCGGTATTCAAATGCTTTTGTAAACACCAGGTTGCCCGGGTAACTGTCATTGCGGTAAATCATCATGTTCTTTGTAACGTCTGACATAACAGGAATGTCAAGTCTTCCATTTCCATCAAAGTCCACAGCACTGGCAGTGAGTGGGTGTTGACCGACCTGATATTCTATTTTGGGCTCAAAAAAGTACTCGGAAAATAACATGCCACCACCCCGGAAAGTCTGACTGAATTTATTGGCTGAATAAGCCGTCAGATTATTAACGGTTACAGTGAGAGGTGCATAATTGGCACCAACAGGAACTGTTGCTGAAAGTTGTGTGGGACTGGCAGCGGTAACATTGGCTTTTACACCTCCAAAATATACCGTATTGCCTGCCGGTACCGGGCTAAAATTATTTCCATTGATCACTACTGATGAGCCGGGCAAACCAAAACCGGGATAAAAGGAATAAATAACGGGTTGTGCCTGCAGGGTAAGCGGTAATAAAAATACCAGGATTACCCGCGTTGCATATAATATGAAATGAATATTTTTAATGCACTCAGTTTGTAAACTAAGTTACTAAAATTTTAAAGGGGGATTTGCTGATTTATTCAGCCCTGTAACTGTCAAGGCCATCTGCAATACTGCCATAATCCACCAGTAATTCCTCACCTTCCTGTATGTCACGAAGAGCTTCAAATTCCTCGCCTTCATTAATGGAAGCGATATTGGGTGTGGAAGAATGATTGAGATAAAGCACAAGATCCATCAGC
>DAORJS010000447.1:0-2441 GCA_035439185.1 Chitinophagaceae bacterium | reverse complement strand
AAGGCGAGCAATTGAAAAATGAATTACTGCAACTGGTGGATGAAGATACCCGGGCCTTTAACCGGATCATGACAGCCATGGCATTGCCCAAAGCCTCAGCAGAAGAAAAAGCCATCCGCGCTAAAGCTGTTTCAGCTGCCACGAAGTATGCGATTGAAGTGCCCTTTAAAGTAATGCAGACAGCTTATAAAAGTATGGATATCATCAAAGCTATGACGATCAGCGGCAATCCCAATTCTGTTTCCGATGCAGGAGTAGGAGCCTTATGTGCCAGAACGGCTGTGATGGGAGCTTACATGAATGTGAAAATCAATGCAGCCGGTTTTGATGATCAGGTCTTTACTGCTGAAATGCTGGGGAAAGCTGATGACATTGTTGTTAAAGCCAGGGCCTTGGAAGATGAAGTGATTGCATTGGTCAATAATAGCATCAGTGGAAATGCTTAATCACTGAGCAAGAGAAACGGAAAATTAATTTTTGTTACTGTGGAAATGGAATATATTTAGAGACCTTAATCTTTGTCCAAACCACTGCAACATGGAAATTCACCTGCTCGACGTTGGTACCCGGGAATATGGGGATTGTATCATTGTACATAATGATAAAAAACGAATCCTGATTGATGGCGCCCATAAAGGCGATTCGGCATTGCTGAAAAAACAAATGAAGGCCATCTTTGGAGAAGATGGTCCTTATCATTTTGACCTGCTTGTGGTTACTCATCTCCACGATGATCATATCGGATGCTTACCGGAAATGATAAAAAACGGGGATATCACCCTGGCTAAATCATTATTGATGAACCCGGTCTATCGCTGGAAAGAAGGAGGGGTGGATACGATTACCGGTCACGACGGATTTGTGGATGCACTGCTGGAAGAAGATCACTCATTTTTATCTGATGATGAACTGGAACAGTTTTTGGCTGATGCAGCCGGTTTAGTGGACCGGTACGGTGAAATGATTAAAGCTTTAAAAAATCAGGGCAAGGTCATCCTCTTCAACGGCGTGGATGCCACTGATTTCAGCACGCTTGAAAAAGAGTTCAGCAGCCTGGGTATGAAAATACTCGGACCAACCAAAAAACATTTAAAGCTCACACAAACAGCCCTGCTGGGTGTGGTCGATACCCTGAAAGATTTTGTTGCCAGCTCCGCTTTTACTGATTCGGCTGTACAGCCTGCTGACCGCTACCGTCGCCTATTTGCAGGTACCGCAACAGATAGTCTGCTCGTGATGGATGCTGCCAAAAACAAAGGTTCCATTAATAATGAAAGTATTATTCTGAAGTTTTCACAAAAAGGCCCGAAGGGCTGGACTGCCATGCTTTCAGGTGATATGCAGTTTGCAGTGCCGGAAGTGGCGGGTCTGGATGCAGAAATGACTAAGCTGCTCAAAAAAATAAACAGCAGCGGACCTTTTGATTTTATCAAGACCTCGCATCATACTTCTTATAACGGACTGAATGAAGAAATGATGGATCAATGGATCAGTGATGGCACCGAATTTTTCGGTCATTCCGGTGGATTATATGACCCTTCTCATCCGGAACCGGATGTATTGAAAGCATTAAAAGAAAGAGAAGATAAAATCCAATATGCAAGGACTGACCGGAACGGATTGATCAGGGTGGCTCAGGACGAAAATGGAGAACTGAGTATGTGGATCACAAAAGGGGATGTCAATAATTTTGCGAAAAATAAAGATAAGCCCAGGAACGATGATCAGTCGGTTACCCAGCCGGCAGGCACCGAAAATAAACCAAAGCCTTCCCCGCCTGCAGCTATAGTATCCACGGGAGACAGTAGTCAGCTGCAATTTTCTGCCACCATTCCGGAAAACAGACATGTACGCATCACCATCGAAATAGATGGTGAAAAAAAAAATTGAGTGAAGAGAACGCCTCGACTCAAAAAGTACATAAAGTATCTCCTGGTAACCGGTTTCAGAATTTATTGTTTGTAACCTGTACCGCCATCCTGAAAAAAAATATAGGAGAGTCAGAAACAAAACAGGTAACTGATCTCATACAGCAATATAAAGATGCTGGATTGGTGGATCTTCCTCCTTTTGAAAAAGCGGAAGAAGCCGCGGCTGCCTTACGTAAACACCTGAAAACAACAACCAGGGGAGTCGTGATTATTGGCGGTTATGATGTAGTGCCTTCCCTGCAGCTGAATGTACTCAGCGATGCCCTGCTGAAAGAGATTGAAGATGATGATGGTAACAGTCGTGAGGAATGGGATATTGATGACTTCATTATCTGGAGTGATGATATTTACGGAGATGTGGAAGGGGACCTCTTACCAGAGATTCCGGTCAGCCGGATCCCGGATGGCAAGAGCCCCGGACTGCTGATGACTGCCCTGCTGGCACCCTTACCCAGAATTGCCGATAAATATGGCGTAAGGAATATCAAGCGACCCTTTGCGGAAGAGGTA
>DAORJS010000446.1:0-2458 GCA_035439185.1 Chitinophagaceae bacterium | reverse complement strand
TTGAGTAAAGCGGCAAATACTGATTCACTCAAAAGACAATCAATACGGGGCAGAGATTCCATTCATACAACCGAACAACTGAGTGTTGATTTGCCTGTAACAGGCAACTGGTTGATCAGGGTGAACGGAACAAAAGTGATCAATGGAACTCTGCCGTTTCATATTGCCTTTTCAGCAGATACGCTCCAAACCTTTCAGTTTACCAGTCCCCAACACACTTCTGATGTAAACCGGGAGGAAAATCCTTTGCTGGATATACGGTGGAGGGCAATTGTCACCGATACGAACCAAACCGGTAATCTGTTTATCAGTTATAACAGCGGTACCAGCTGGCAGCTGATCAAGGCTGGTCAGAAACTTTTTACTGATTATTATCCCTGGATAATCCGGGATACCAGCAGCAGGGCTTTATTGAAAATGGAAACAGGTTTTGGTGATTTTTTCTCCAGGGAATTCATGATCCATCCGGTCTTAAGGCCACAGATTGATTTTCTATGTGCCGATTCACTCGGCCTCTCCTGGAAAAAACACCTGGCTGCAGTTGGATACAGTATTTATGCTTTAACCGACAGTGCCTATCTCAAAAGATTATATACAACAACCGATACTTTCACTATCATCAGAAGCACTCACTATCCGCAACGGGTATTCGCGGTTGAGCCCATACTTTCAACTGGGATTCCGGCATCCAGAAGCATTGCTTTTGATGTAGGATTGCAGGGCGTGCAATGCTTTTACCGAACTTTCTATTATAATATGCAGGATGGTAATGTGCTGGATCTTGTACTCGAACTCAGTGCCCCTGCCTATACTGACTCTATCTATTTCGAATGGATCGGGGCAGGAGGGCAGCTGATCCGTGTGATAGGCACCGAAAAAACCGGTTCTTTCTTTGAGTATCACTATCAGGTGAAAGATATTCCGCAGGGAACCAGTTACTGGAGAGCCAGAATCAGACTCCGGAACGGGGCCATGGTCTATACCGATATGATCAGTGTGCTGAGTTCAGGACAAAGAAAAATTCTATTCTACCCCAACCCGGCAAGCAGAGAAACATCCCTGAACTGGATATTGCAGCAGGGGACTCCTGCCAGCAGCCGGTTACAGTTATTCGATATGAGTGGCCGCAAACTGGCTGATTACCCTGAACTTCCTCCCACACTTAACCTCAGGGGCTTCTCGAAAGGCTATTATATGTACAAGTTATTGGGCAGTACCGGCAACCTGATCGAAGCAGGGAAAATTCTCCTGCAATAGTCATGTACAGGTTTTAATACGCATCTTTTCTCAGGAAACTTACGATTTAAGTGTTTATTCCTGCAGGTTTTCATGGAAATATTACCTATCGGCTTTAAGCTGATGTACTTTTACATCACAAGCTTAAATCCACCCTCATGAAAACGATTCTTATCGCCATTGCGGCGTTCGCCATTCCTGTTCTGCTCCCCGCACAGGATATAACCGGCCTCTGGAAAGGACAAATGAAAAATGATTCTACCGGTCAGGTGCAGGATTACGAAGTATATATCAGCAAGGTAAAAGGCAAATACACGGGTTATTCACACACCTGGTTCGAAATCGATGGTGAGAAATACTACGGGGTAAAAAAGCTGAAGATCAATATTGCCCGTGATGGTAAAATTGTACTCCTGGATGCTGAGTTAAAGGAAAATAATTATCCCTTTATTGATAAAAATATCAAGCAACTGAATGTGATGGATCTGAATACGACTGATACAGACCCCGCACTCAAAGGTATTTTTGTGACTAATTGCACCAAGGCCTATTATGAATTAACAGGTACCGTGAGCCTTACAAAAACAGCGGCTTATGCAACCAGTTACCTGATGCACTACCTGGAAAAAGAATCCAACGGAGCCGGTGCCATTACATCAGTTAAATAGTACAACCAATTTGCAGGATTTTTCATGCTTCATACAACGAACGGCGGGTATTGCCCGCCGTTTTGTTTTTTATCATCCGGTCAGAGATTCCCTGAAAATTCCTGAAATTGCAGCATGCCTCCAGCATTAACACCCGACTCCCAGTTTATAGTAAAAGAAGAAAAGTGGCTGAATTATATCATGGCCATCCTCTTTTTTGCGCTCTTCGGGTACGGACTGATTGACGCCATCCTCCGGCAGTTCCGGAATATTGATTACCAGAGTATCATTTTTAGTCTGGCCCTGATCCCCGCCTGGCTATTCTTCCGCAAGGCACAAAGCAAAAGAGTCTATATCAGGGTCAACCGGAAAGGCATTTACCAGGACGAAAGGCTGGTGACCGGTTGGAAGGGACTGCTTAAAGCTTCTATCGGACAAAAAGAGAAAACAATCACGATCAAGGACAATTTTATGCTCATCCTTGAATTTGTAAAGGATGATCCCAAAAAGGGGTACCGACGGATGATTCCACTCACTAATACCCAGAACCAGGCTGAAGAAGACGTATTGGCAGC
>DAORJS010000445.1:0-2469 GCA_035439185.1 Chitinophagaceae bacterium | reverse complement strand
AATCACTCAGTAAACAGATGAAGGAACAGCATGAATTCATCATCGTGAACGACGGTTCAGAACCAGTGGGCTTTGCTTCCTTCAGCCTACAGTCACCCGGAGTGTATAAGCTGCATAAAATATATATGCTTCCTTCCATGCAGGGCAAGGGTGCCGGTCGTTTTGTAATTAATGAAATACTGAAAGCCATACATCGCAAGGGCGGACATGCTTTGCAGCTCAATGTAAACCGGAATAATAAAGCCGTGGATTTCTATAAAAAATCCGGATTTGAAATAATCCGGGAAGAGGATATCAATATCGGCAATGGTTACTTCATGAATGACTATGTAATGGAAAAAAAGATCAGTGCCGGCAGGCCCTAGAAACCTTTCAATACGCCTTTACAACTCAGGAATTTAATGGGGTCCACCGGTGTTTCGAATTCATACATGGTGAGTTCTATTTTGCTGCCCGGACTGATATAGCCAATAGGTGTACCGGGTTTCACCACATCATTTCTTTTTACCAGCAGTTTATTCATTCCGGTATACCAGAAATAAAAATCCTTTCCGTTGATTTTAGCAAAGAGCACCACACCCATTCCGGATTCTTCGGTATTCTCTGTATTGGTAATCCGGCCCGTGCCAACTGATTTTACCACCGTATCCGGAATGCTCATCAGTACCACACATAGATCGGGTTCATCAAATTTCACTGCATTTTTGGGCGGGGGAACCACGGTGGCTTCTTCCAGCGGACAGGGCAATGGAAATGTGTTTTGCTGGGCATGGGCAAATGAAAAGCCGGCAAACAGGGCAAGCAGGGTAACCTTAACCTTCATATATACAATTTACAATATCCGGTTCAAAGACGAAAAAAATGGTTCAGGCGTTCCGGTCCAATCTGAGTTTTTTTACCATTTCAACACTTATTCCTTCTGCTGATATCCCATATCCCGTTACCAATACCCCTTTTATGCCGTTATCGGATTCAATCGCATATACCATCGCTTCATCTGACGGATCGGTATCCCCTTCAAAACGATACCATTCTGTTATTTCAAAATCATTCACATCAAAGCGGTTTCCCTGACAGATCAGGCAGTTCTCTGTCAGGTTAAAATCGAGGGTAAAGCCTCTTTGTCTTAACCCCGCAAGGGCTTCAGTAACGGTATCATAAACGTACATGGTTCAGCACTTCTTCCTGTAAAATTATCTTATTTACTTAGAACCAGGGCATTGGAAATGATTTATTGTGTATAAGTCATTGAGCCTGCGGAACAAATAAGCTGGAACAGCCGGGCCGATATTGAAGGCGATATTGTACCTTTGCAGCCGAAAAAATAAAAAAACAAAATGTCAACAGTTACCAAATCCATTGATTTCAGCCTTCCTTATAAGGTGGCCGATATATCCCTTGCAGAATGGGGACGTAAAGAAATTCGCCTGGCAGAAGCCGAAATGCCTGGTTTAATGAGTATCCGTAAGGAATATGGTCCTTCCCAGCCCCTGAAAGGAGCCCGTGTAGCAGGATGTCTGCACATGACCATTCAGACAGCTGTACTCATAGAAACCCTGGTGGCGCTTGGAGCCGAAGTAAAATGGAGTTCATGCAATATCTTTTCCACGCAGGATCATGCCGCTGCTGCGATTGCAGCTGCCGGTATCGGGGTGTTTGCCTGGAAAGGACAAACACAGGAAGAAGCTGACTGGTGTATTGAGCAGACCCTGTTTTTTGGCGGAAAAGACAAGCCCCTGAATATGATCCTGGATGATGGTGGTGACCTGACCAATATGGTACTGGATACTTATCCTGAACTGGTGCAGCATGTAAAAGGTATTTCTGAAGAAACCACAACAGGTGTTCACCGTTTATATGAAAGAGTGGCAAAAGGTACCTTACCCATGCCTGCGATTAATGTTAACGACTCTGTTACCAAATCAAAATTCGATAATAAATATGGCTGTAAGGAATCCCTTGTGGATTCTATCCGCCGGGCAACTGATGTGATGCTGGCTGGTAAGATTGCCGTTGTTGGTGGTTATGGTGATGTGGGTAAAGGCTCAGCCGCTTCACTGGCTGGTGCCGGCTGCCGGGTGATTGTTACTGAAATTGATCCTATCTGTGCCCTGCAGGCTGCGATGGATGGTTTTGAAGTAAAGAAAATGATTGATGCGGTAAAAGAAGCAGATATCGTGGTTACCGCCTCTGGTTGCCGTGACCTGATCCGCGGTGAACATTTCAAACTGATGAAAGATAAAGTGATTGTATGTAATATCGGACACTTCGATATCGAGATTGATATTGCCTGGCTGAACCAGAACTATGGTGATACAAAAGATACGATCAAACCACAGGTTGATATTTACAATGTGGATGGCAAGGATATCATTATTCTGGCAGAAGGCCGTCTGGTGAATCTGGGCTGCGCAACAGGACACCTTACTTTTGTAATGAGTAATTACTTCAGTCACCAGACCCTGGCGC
>DAORJS010000444.1:0-2492 GCA_035439185.1 Chitinophagaceae bacterium | reverse complement strand
TAAAAAGACCGGTTGATCTGGATTATATCCGGTTTGTCTCAGATCTGGTATTAAAAAATGATGTAGGCACTTCCACCAAATACGATAAAGTAGCCATTGACAAAATGCCCGATGGATCTTCTCATCCCTATTTTTTCAGTGGCGATGGTAAAGGGCTATTCACTGATATGAGCAAAAGCTGGGGCACCGGATCTATGAAAGGATATTTCAACGGGGCTTCCTATGCCGATCTTGATAATGATGGTAACCTGGATATGGTGATCAATAACCTGAATGCAGCAGCCAGTATTTTAAAAAATAATGCACCGAAGAAATATACGCTGGATATATCATTTATCGGCAATACGGCCAATACCTATGGTATCGGCGCCAAGGCCTGGTTGTTTACCGGCTCCTCCATGCAATACCAGCAGCTTCATTCCAGCCGGGGTTTTCAATCATCCTGCGATCCCAAATTGCATTTCGGGGTAGATAGTATCAGGTACATTGACAGTATCCTCATTGTATGGCCTGATCAGAAATTTCAGCGGATCCTGAATGTTCCGGCAAAAGGATTGATTCAGGTGAAACAAAATGATGCAGGAGGTGTTTTTGATTACGCTGCATTCTTTCCTTCAAAGACCCCCCTGTTTGAAGAAATCAGCAACCAGGTTCGGTTAAACCTGAAACATCAGGAGAATGATTTTCTGGATTACAATAATCAATACCTCATCCCTCATCAGCAATCCACCCGCGGACCCAAAATAGCCGTGGCCGATGTGAATGGGGATGGCCTGGATGATTTTTATTATACTGCAGCCGCAGGTCAAAGCGGGCAGCTCCTGATTCAAAACAGCAGCGGCGCTTTTACAACAGATAGTATTCCTTTTAATCAGGCCCGGGCCAGTGAGGAAGTAGATGCCATTTTTATAGATGCCAATAAAGACGGATTCCCCGATCTCTATGTGGCCAGTGGTGGCAATGAATGGCCGGACGGCGACAGTCTGCTGGCTGATCATTTTTATCTGAATAATGGAAAGGGAAAATTCACCTTGCACAATGAACTGATTCCACTCCTGCTGAAAAATAAATCCTGTATCAGTAGTGCAGATATTGATAAAGACGGAGATGCTGATCTTTTTGTGGGCGTACTGGCAGATGCTACTAAATACGGAAGTCCTCAAAATTCTTACCTGTTATTGAATGAGGGTACCGGCCAGTTTAAAACAGCATCAGTCAACAGCTGGCGGCCGGATAGTATCGGGATGGTTACCAGTGCTGTTTTTGCAGATATTAATAATGACAGCTGGCCCGACCTGGTGCTGGCAGGTGAATGGATGCCGCTTACTGTTTTTGTCAATAATAAAGGAAGTTTTACCAGCCGCCCAATCGAAGGAAGCAACGGTTTATGGCAAACCCTTTGTCCGGCTGATGTAAATGGAGATGGATTTACAGACATTCTTGCGGGTAACTGGGGATTGAATAACAAATTTGTCTCCGGTAAAAACGGCCCGCTGAAATTATATGTAAAAGACTTTGATAAAAACGGATCAACTGAACAGATCCTGGCCTATACCATTGACGGAAAGGAATATACTTTTCTGGCCAAGGATGAACTGGAACGTTCTTTGCCGGTTTTGAAGAAATACTACCTGAATTACAGCGATGTGGCCGGAAAGACCGTAAGTTATATGTTTTATGATTTGTTCAAAAATTATCGTGAACTCAAAGCAGAACAACTGGGTTCCTCCTGTTTTATCAATGATGGGAAAGGAAATTTTGTTCGAACTACTTTACCCGCTCCATTGCAAATGGCACCCATGATGAGTTTTGCATCCATACCGGGCAATAGCCTTCAGTTTATTGCAGGCGGTAATTTTTATGGCGTTGTGCCATATGAAGGAAGATATGATGCCCTGCCAGTCAGCCTGTTCAGGTATAATGCAGTTGGGAAAAATATGCAGTTTATGCAAGCGGTATCAGAAAATGATTCCGAAATCAGAGATTTGAAATGGTACAGAGGTCCTGCTGGTGAATATCGTTTACTCGTCGCCGCCAATAATGGCCCCCTAAAATTGTACCGGAGAAAGAATTGAAAAATTTGAATGATAGAACATGAAAAGAACAAATGCCCCGGTTATTTTTCTGGCAGCACTTTTTACCGTGCTGACCGGAGGTGATTGCTCCAAAAAGAGCAGTCCTGATCCAACACCCAACCCCAATCCGGTGCCGGCTACCAATGATGTGGAGATGTGGCTGACCAAGGGAGATCAGTCCGCCTTATTACAAAAACAAACAACCATCCTTTCATTTGGTACTACACCCAATGTATTTACCAATATCGATGTGGACTCTTCCACCAGCTATCAGTCCATTGATGGTTTTGGATATACATTAACCGGAAGCAGTGCCTACCTGATCAACCGGATGGGTGCCACCGAGAAGGCTAACCTCCTCAATGAACTCTTTGGTTCCGGTACAAATTCTATAGGAGTAAGTTATCTCAGGGTCAG
>DAORJS010000443.1:0-2500 GCA_035439185.1 Chitinophagaceae bacterium | reverse complement strand
TCATCTCCCCGGCAATAAATGTTACATTATTCCAGGCATCACTGCTGAAAATGGAGCCTACCATCGAAGCAGCAATCGCTCCCATCAGGGCAGCCCCGCCGATACCGGTCCAGCTGATATTACCGGCCTCATCCAGTTTTGATGTAGTGGCATTGAAGCCGGTGGACCAGTTCTGTGACCAGTAACTTTCTTTGGCCAGGATGAATCCAAACAGGATCAGTCCGAATAAGGCCAGCAGTTTGGCAGAAGTAAACAGGGTTTGAATAAACTTTCCTTCTTTTACCCCGCGGGAATTGACATAGGTTAGTATGACAATAATGGCAATGGATACCAGTTGTCCCGAATAAATTTTAGTAAAGCCCGCATCGAATAAAAAATATTCATTCCCCAGTTCGGGTACGAGGTAAGAAAGGAATTTGGAAAAAGCCACACCTACCGCAGCAATGGTGGCGGTCTGGATCACGGAAAAAAAGCTCCAGCCATATAAAAAAGCAATAAGGGGATTATAGGCTTCTTTCAGGTACACATACTGACCACCTGCTTTGGGAAACATGCCGCTCAGTTCTCCATAACTCAGAGCCGCACTCAGGGTCATGAAACCCGTGATCAGCCAGACAGCGATCAGCCAGCCGGCACTGCCCACATTCCGGGTGATATCGGCACTCACGATAAAAATACCCGAACCGATCATGGACCCTGCCACGATCATGGTTCCGTCAAATAAGCCAAGGGTGGGTTTAAATGAGGTTTGTTGTTCCTGCATGTAGTCAGTTTTGTTTGGCTGTTCTGGATGTAAGAGGGAAAATACAGCTTTCCGGGAAAAAGGGGCAAAAAGAATTATAAACGGGGGCGGGCCGGGATTTCCCTGATTGCCTGTAAACCATTAGTTTTGAAACCATACAATTTAAAGCATGAACCAACGAAAAGCCGGATTGCTGGCCCTGGCGCTTTTTACACTGGTGGCAATCATACATGTGATTTCCTGGAACCGGATCGCTGATGTCCCGGAAACTGTTTTATCGGTCAGCCGTTGGGCTTTTACCGTTTCATTGATGGTCTATGCCTGGTTCAAAAAATCCCTCACGGCCTGGATCATGGCGGCCATGGTACTGGGAGTACTGGTTGGTTTTGAATTTCCCGACTTCTCTCAACAATTGAAATTTCTCCGGCAGATCTTCCTCAACCTGGTCAAGACCATCGTGGCGCCGCTTTTATTCTCCACCCTGGTAGTGGGTATCGCGGGTCATTCGAATCTGAAACAGGTGGGCAGGCTGGGGTGGAAGTCCCTGCTTTATTTTGAAGTGGTGACGACCATTGCCCTCGTTATTGGTATCATCGCGATCAATATTTCACAGGCAGGTGTTGGAATTATACAACCGGAGATCATGGAAAAATTACCGGAGACCAAGGCCCTGACCTGGGATGAACATATTGTAGATATTTTCCCGACCAATTTTATCAAAGCGATTTATGATGGGAAAGTGTTACAGATCGTGGTATTCTCTGTGCTGTTTGCCATCGGACTGGCGATGCTGTCTGACGAAAAGAAAAGACCCATGATCCGGGCCTGTGAAAGTTTGTCTGAAGCCATGTTCAAGTTCACCAATATCATCATGTATTTTGCCCCGATCGGTATTGGTGCAGCGATGGCTGTTACGGTTGGTCACCTGGGTATCGGTGTATTAAAGAACCTGATGCAATTGGTGCTCACCTTATATGCCGCCCTGATCGTTTTTCTGTTTGGCGTTTTATTGCCCGTGGCGATGTTTATAAAATTGCCCATTAAAAAATTCATTCAGGCCATTCGTGAACCGGTCTCCATTGCCTTTGCCACCACCAGTTCAGATTCTGCCTTGCCCAAGGCCATGGAGAATATGGAAAAATTCGGGGTGCCCAGAAGGATTGTATCCTTTGTAATCCCTACCGGATATACATTTAACCTGGATGGTACCACATTATATCTATCCCTGGCTTCGGTCTTTGTAGCACAGGCAGCAAATATGCACCTGAGTATCGGAGCCCAGCTGACCATGGGTTTGATTTTGATGCTCACCAGTAAAGGGGTAGCTGCGGTCCCAAGAGCATCTCTCGTTATTTTAATAGCCACAGCTGATCAGTTTCATCTGCCCATGTGGCCCATTGCTGCCATTTTTGGAATTGATGAACTGATGGACATGGCCCGCACCTCCGTGAACGTAATCGGTAATACCCTTGCCAGCTGCGTCATCGCCCGCTGGGAAGGAGAATTCGATGATGAAAAAGCACTGGCCTTTAATGAAAAAACAGCAGATGCGATTCGTGACAAATCTTAATATCCCGCCTTCGCCAAGGCTACGGTGGGCCCTCTTTCGCTAAGGCTACAGCGGGCTAGGCAAAGCAAAGCAATATCTTAATATCCTAATATCTAATTCCTAATACCAAATACCTCTCATGGACATCTTCTTCTTACTCGATAGCTTTCACTGGAGCCAGCTTTTACAACCGCAATGGTATATTGAAA
>DAORJS010000442.1:0-2509 GCA_035439185.1 Chitinophagaceae bacterium | reverse complement strand
TTATGTTGGAAGGATATGTGAAGATGAGGCTGGATGAAATCATTTATAAGGTTATTGGATGTGCTATATAGGGGCATTAATCCTGTTCATCCTAAAATCCCGCAAATCCTGATCCGGACAGTTAGTAGCAGGATTAACGTGTTAAAGAATATGAGGATATGACCTTGGATGAAATAACATATAAAATCAATGGGTGCGCCATGAAAGTGCACAATACCCTGGGCAATGGCTTTCAGGAAGTGATTTACCAACGATGCCTGGCCATTGAATTGGAAAGAGCCGGATTGAAATTTGGGAGAGAGATTGAGCAAACTATATATTATGATTCAATAAGGGTAGGAACCAGAAGAGCGGATTTTGTGGTGGAGGGTCAGGTGATCGTTGAATTAAAAGCCGTCATCAATCTGGAAGATGCACACCTGTCACAGGCCAAGAATTATGTAGTCGCCTACGATTTTCCTATTGGCTTATTGATAAATTTCGGGTCAACCAGTTTACAGTTCAAAAAGATTTTCAACCAGAAACGCAATCCTCATCCTCCCAAAATCAGGTAAACCCTGCTCTGTATTATCCTGCTAATCCCCAAATCCTGTAAATCCTGCTCCAGACAGTGGTTGCGAATTAATTAACTCTCCGCATCAGTAGTGGACGTCGAATAATATAATTGTATCTTAGTAGTATTCGTAGTTTTTCCTTTTTACCAACTACACCATTAGGGCTTGTTACCATTAACATGACAATAAAATATTCCGCACTTAGTTTTTTAGTCCTGATCTGTTCCACCATCGCCCTCTCCCAAAACAAGGCAATGGCTGATTCGCTGGATGGGGTGATCAAAAAGGGGTTCAAAAAAACACTACGCATGGATTACCAGGGAGATTCGGCTTACTCATCTTTTTATTTTAAAAAGGATAGTAAGCAGGTGCTGGAGGTGGTTGTTACTACCAGGAAAGCCGAGACTGTCTATGATTTTTTGGATGAGCAATTGGTCAGGGTAAGAATGATTGTATTGAACCCTCCCGGAGATCGCACGATTTACGGCAAATACTACTTGTTGAATAATGCCCTTATGCATACAGAGGAGTCGGGAATGCAAACATCCAATCCACTTGTGTTTCTGGAACAGGCTGAGAAAGTATTGAAACTGGCGAAGGCAAGAATAAAATAAATCTGATCTGATCTGAGCTGGTGTTGCGGGGTTCAGCTTTTGGTACAAAGGAATTTTCCTAAAAGCCTATTGTTTCGTATATTTTGGCTGAAATGCCAGTTAAAACGGCCGTACAGCAGCTACAAATGAGACTACAGCTTAATAGTATTTTACTGGCGTTGCTTTTTTCAATCAATGCATTAACCGGGCAGCCTGCTACCGCCCAGGACAAACTATTTTCAGTAGCCGAGCTGAAAGCTGATATTCAATTTTTAAAAACCAGACTGGAGAACAATCACCCGGGTCTTTATTTATACAGTGCTAAATCGGTTATAGATCATGTTTTTGACAGCCTGGAAAACGGGATATCCCAGCCGCTTACCGGGCGGGAATTTTATAAGCATATCAGCATCATCAGTTCCATTATTAAAGATGGCCATACCATCCTGCTGCCGGGAGGGTCAAACGCCAACCACTATCTTCCATATCATTTTGCCATAAGGAATAACCAATTGTTTACACAGATGGTCTGTACCGGTGACCGGACCATTCCTGCCGGTGCGGAGATCACAAGTATAAATCAAGTAGCAGCATCAGATATTATCAAACAGCTCTGTGAGAGGCAGGTAAGAGACGGGGATAATCTGACTTATCCGATATGGATACTCAGCAACTATTTCAGACAGTATTATAGTTTTATATTCGGACAACCGGACAGCTTTACGATCAGTTATAAAACAGATGGACAAGAAAAGGAAACAGTCATCAGGGCTTTATCCAGGGACAGTATTTATTATTACCGGCAACAGCATTACCCTGCCAGCATTTTGACAAGCCAGATAAACAAAGGACTTACGCTTAGTCTGGAAAAAGAGAATCGCTATGCGGTACTGACCATCAAAGATTTTCATAACGATATTTTAAGGAAGGAGTACAAACAAAATTTTGACAAAGAAATCAGCTCCTTTTTTGAGCAGATTAAAAATAGCAAAACCGATAACCTGATACTGGATCTCAGAAATAACCAGGGCGGGGATATTGAAAACGGCGTTTATTTACTTTCCTATTTGATGGACAAACCTTTTTCAATTGTGAAGGAATATTATTGTGTGGATGATCATGAGCTGAAACCCTGCAAGGGCCCCTACTTGGGTTTGCATGATCCCCAACCTAATAATTATAAGGGTCAGCTCTATGTTTTAATCAATGGGGGTAGTTTTTCCAATTCAGGGATCGTATCCTCCTGTTTACAGGTGAACAAGCGGGCTATATTCATCGGACAGGAATCAGGAGGTAATCCGCATGTAATAAATGGGTATAGTAAAGATATCAGTCTGCCCAATACCAAAATTCAGGTGCAGA
>DAORJS010000441.1:0-2514 GCA_035439185.1 Chitinophagaceae bacterium | reverse complement strand
AAAAAAGATATGCCATGCGTATCTGGATTGATCCTGTTAAACTGGTTGCCAAACAGGTGACCGCGAATGATGTTCAATCTGCTTTACTAAGAGAAAACGTTGAACTTCCTTCCGGAAAAATATCCGGTAACAGTACGGAGTTAACCGTCAGAACTTTTGGCCGTTTAAATACGGAAGAAGAATTCAACAACCTGATTGTAAAGAACGTTAATGGTGCCGATGTCCGGGTAAAAGATATCGGAGAAGCGGTACTTGGACCAGAGAACGAGGAATCAGCACTGAAAGGAGATGGTACACCCATGATTGCCTTAGCGGTTATTCCACAGCCCGGCTCCAACTATGTTTCTATTTCAGATGAGTTTTACAAAAGACTGGAACAGATCAAAAAAGATGTACCCGATGATATCAAGATCAATATTGCGCTGGACCAGACCAAATTCATCAAGAAATCTATCCTGGAAGTAGAAGAAACCCTGATGATTGCCTTCCTGCTGGTGGTAATGATTATCTATGCCTTTTTCCGCGACTGGATCATTGCTATTCGTCCGCTCATTGATATTCCGGTTTCATTGATCGGTGCTTTCTTTATCATGTACCTGATGGGCTTCACCATCAATGTACTTTCACTACTCGCCATTGTTCTCGCTACCGGACTGGTGGTGGATGATGGGATCGTGGTCACTGAAAATATTTACAAGAAAATGGAGCGGGGCATGAACAAGTGGCAGGCCGCGCTGGAAGGTTCAAAAGAAATATATTTTGCAGTCATTGCCACTTCCATCACCCTGGCCGTTGTGTTTCTTCCCGTGATCTTCATGCAGGGTTTTACCGGCCGGCTGTTCCGTGAATTTGGAATCGTGGTAGCCGGTGCCGTATTGATTTCTGCCTTTGTATCATTGACACTGACACCGGTATTGAACGTAAAGCTCTCCCGCAAGAATGTGCACAAGCATTCCTGGCTATATAATAAAACGGAACCTTTCTTCCGCTGGATGGAGAATAGTTACCAGGCTGCATTAAAAAGATTCATGCGGATCCGTTGGATGGCCATTGTACTGATTATTGCCAGTCTGGTATCAGGCATATTAATCTGGAAAGGTCTGCAACAGGAACTGGCACCAATGGAAGACCGGAGTCAGTACCGCTTACAACTGACGGCTCCCGAGGGTACTTCCTTTGATGCAATGGATAAATATGTGGACAGGCTGACCCAGTTGATGCTGGATTCTGTTCCCGAAAAAGAAATTGTACTCAGTGTTACTTCTCCCGGATTCACCGGTTCTGGAAATGCCAATACCGGTTTTGTGAGGGTAACCCTGGTACCTCCAACAGACCGGGTGCGTTCTCAAAAAGATATTGTAGCCATGGTGAACCGCAACCTGCCGAAATATAACGAAGGCCGGGCTTTTGCCATTGAAGAACAAACCATTTCCCAAAACCGCCGGGGCGGACAACCGGTATCATTTGTTATTCAGAATAACAATTTTGAAAAACTAACCGCAGTACTGCCAAAAATACTGGAACAGGCAAGGCAAAGTAAAGTGTTGATGAATCCGGATGTGGATCTCAAATTCAACAAACCTGAATTAAAAGTGGAGATAGAAAGGCTGAAGGCAGCGCAACTGGGTGTAAGTGTCAATGATATTTCTCAAACATTACAACTGGCTTTCAGTAACCGCAGACTGGGGTATTTTACAAAAGATGGCAAACAATACCAGGTATTGGGGCAGGTAGCGAGAGGCGACCGGGATGATCCCAATGACCTGAAAACATTATTTGTCCGGAATAACCGGGGAGAACTGATCAGTCTGGATAACCTGGTGACCATGTCTGAATCCAACACCCCTCCTACTATTTATCACTTCAACCGCTATAAATCAGCCACGATATCGGCCAGTTTACAACCGGGCAAAACCATTGGTGATGGTATTGCTGAAATGGAAAAGATCACGAAAGACATGCTGGATGAAACATTCACCACATCCTTATCCGGTTCTTCCCGTGAATTCAGTGAAAGCAGTGGCAATACCCTGACGGCCCTTTTGCTGGCGCTGGTACTGATCTTTCTGATCCTGGCTGCTCAGTTTGAAAGTTTTATCGATCCGCTGATTATCATGTTCACGGTACCACTGGCATTTACCGGTGCCGTATTATCGCTCTGGTTATTTGGACATACCCTGAATATATTCTCCCAGATCGGTATGATCATGCTGATTGGACTGGTCACAAAGAACGGGATCCTGATCGTTGAATTTGCGAATCAGAATCAGGAGAAGGGAATGACCAAAACAGAGGCCGCTATCTTTTCAGCCACACAGCGTTTGAGGCCTATCCTGATGACCAGTCTGGCCATGGCCCTGGGTGCATTACCCCTGGCCATGTCGTTGGGTGCAGCCGCCACCAGCCGTATTCCCCTGGGAGTGGTGATCGTGGGGGGAATTATGTTTTCACTGATACTTACTTTGTTTGTAATACCTGCCATGTATTCTTTCCTTTCTTCCAAAAAGAAAAAAA
>DAORJS010000440.1:0-2514 GCA_035439185.1 Chitinophagaceae bacterium | reverse complement strand
GAATCATTGTACCGTTATTCCGGACTCGCTCTTTATCAGGAAGCGGCAGTTTTTTGGCTGGAAAAAACCAGGGACTATCTCGATCAGGAACTTCATCAAACCTATTACAAAGGGAAGGAAGGCGATTTGCTGGAAGGGCTGCCCGGTATTGCACTGGCCCTGCTCTCTTCCCAATACCAAAAAGAAACGGCCTGGAACCGCCTCCTTCTATTATGAGTGAAACCATCCATCAGCCATTGCCTTTTTATTTTACAAAAGGACTGTTGTTAAGAACACCGGCCCTTCCTTTTTTGCCGGCACCGGATCAGCAGACCCTGACTGATCTATTAAATGATCAGCGTTTCCTCGAAGCCATCTATATGGCTTCACCGGTTTTGTATCGGGAAGCCATCAGAATGAAGACGGGGGAGATCAGTGATGCAAAAGAAAAAAGCAGCATCCTTTCCTCATTGGTAAAATATTACCAGCGGATGTATAGCCGGAGTACACCGTTTGGACTTTTTTCCGGTTGTGCTGTCTTGCAATGGAATGAAAAAGGCAATCAGGTGATGATACCATCCACTGCATTCCGGAGAAGTACAAGACTGGATATGCATTATTGCTGTGCCCTCGGACAATCCATTGCGGCTCATCCTGCCGTGCAGGAGCGCTTATTATTTTACAGCAATAACAGTGCATATCCCATCGGGGAGGAATTACGATATATCGAATACCGGTATCAGTCGGGGAAAAGGGTACACCAGATCAGCTCGGTGGCCTGGTCTGATTACCTGAAAGCGGTGCTTGATAAAGCAGTGAATGGGATACAATTAAAAGAACTGATTACCTTACTGATAGCAGAGGCTGATGTTGAAACAGAAGAAGCCGAATCATTTATTCAGGATATGGTGGATGCACAGGTGTTGATTCCTGAAACAGATCCTGCGATTACCGGAACAGATTTTATCAGGCAATTGCTGACGGTATTACAACGGATCAACCAGCCGGCTCATCCGGATATCAGCCGGCTGATCCATCAGATAACATCTCTCGTGGCGTCTCTCGGGGAAGCGGATCAACGTTTTACGAATGGCGCTGACTTTTATAACGGATTTCAGCAAGCAGTTCATGAACTACAGGTTGAATTTGAAGAGGCTAAACTATTGCAGGTGGATATGTTTAGCAGGCCGGTGCAGGACCAATTATCAGATCACTATCAGCAGGATTTGCTACAAGCTGCCACGGCCATGACCCGTCTGTTTTGTCAGGTCAGGAATGAAAACCTGGATGCTTTCGCTGAAAAATTCAGGAAAAGATATGAGGATCGTTCCATGCCGCTCCTGCAGGTGCTGGATGCTGAAACGGGAATTGGTTATCCGGAGCAATCCGGTTCGAATCTCTCTCCGCTGGTGAATGAATTGCAATTACCGGCCCGTACCGCAAGCGGACAAACCGAAATCAAATGGAATCAGACGGAAGAATGGTTATTCAAAAAATTGCTGGATGCTAATGGAAAAAATGAAATTGAAATCAGTCTGGATGAATTAACCGAACTGGAATGGAAACCCGAACTGCTGCCTCCTTCATTATCCATGATGTTTAGTCTGGTTGCAGAAAACCGGATTTTGATCAGGGGCATCAGTGGTTCCAGTGCGGTCAACCTGCTGGGACGTTTTGCAGCGGCCGATTCCGGAATTGCAGCTATGGCTAAGGAGGTTGTTGATGCGGAAGAAAAGATGAATCCGGATATTCTATTTGCAGAAATCGTGCATTTACCGGAGGACAGGGTGGGAAATATTTTATTACATCCGGCTTTTCGTCAATGGGAGATTCCTTTCCTGGCCCGTGCATCGGTAGTGAAGGAAAATCAGATTCCGTTGCAGGATATTTTAATCCGGGTGCTATCAGATAAAAAAATCAGGCTCTTCTCGGCATCCTCCGGAAAAGAAATCATACCCAGACTGAGCAATGCCCATAATTTCAGTTTCAGGTCTTTACCGGTTTATCATTTTCTGGCGGATATGCAAACACAGGGGCTTTGCAATGGATTCAGCTGGAACTGGGGAATCATGTCGAGGCATTTTAAAAAACTACCTGCTGTTCGGATGGGTAATATCCTCTTGAATGAAGCCTGCTGGCAATTGCTGAAATCAGATTTTGAAGAATTATTACAAGCCGGTGATCCGCTTGAATTGATGCAGACATTTTGCACAAGATGGGGATTGCCGGAAAAAATTGTACAGGCGGATGGAGATAATGAAATGCTGGTGGACTGCAAAAGCCCTGCATCGGTCACTGCATTTATCAAGGCCCTGCGGGGAAGATCTTACGTCCTGCTCAAGGAATTTCTGGAACCGGATCCGGAACAGGTAGTTAATGAGAATGGACAGGCTTATTGCAATCAGTTTATAGCGGCTCTGGTAAAAAATACAAGAGTTTATCAACCGGATGGGGCATTTCATCGATCTGAATCCGGTATTCAAAGAAATTTTCTCCCGGGTTCTTCCTGGTTGTATTATAAAATTTATTGTGGCA
>DAORJS010000439.1:0-2518 GCA_035439185.1 Chitinophagaceae bacterium | reverse complement strand
AAAAGAATGTTCAATAAAGAAAAGGGATTATACATGCATGGCTGGGTGGAAAGCATGGAAGTACACCCGCAGTTTCACTGGGGTCGTGCCAATGGCTGGGCCTTACTGGCCATGAGTGAGTTGCTGGATGTATTACCGGAAAATCATGCCGGAAGACCCGCTGTGCTCTCTCAATTCCGGGAACTGGTCAAAGGATTGGCCCGCTATCAGAGCGGATCCGGCTTCTGGCACCAGTTATTGGATAAAGAAGATTCTTACCTCGAAACATCAGCTACTGCCATCTATTCCTATTGTATTGCACATGCCTGCAATAAAGGCTGGATTGATCCGATGACCTACGGACCGATGAGCATCCTGGCCTGGAATGCGGTGTCCACTAAAATTAATGAACGCGGACAGGTGGAAGGTACCTGCGTGGGAACCGGAATGGCTTTTGATCCTGCATTCTATTATCACCGGCCGGTGAATGTTTTTGCTGCACATGGTTACGGCCCTGCCTTGCTGGCCGGTGCTGAAATCTATGAACTGTTGAATCAATACAGTTTTTATATCAACGACAGTGCACTTCAACTCAAAGGAAAAAATAAATGAGAAAATCGTTTTTGCTGATCACGCTCTCTTTTTTAGTGCTATGCACAAATGCACAGAGAAAACTGCTGGTAGAAGCAGATAAAGTATTGACTCCCGTCTCATCAACCATGTGGGGTGTTTTTTTCGAAGACATCAATTTTGCTGCAGACGGTGGCCTGTACGCCGAACTGGTGAAGAACCGTTCCTTCGAATTTCCCCTTCCTTTGATGGGTTGGCGGGAAAACAGGATCAATTACCAGAAAGGTAGAATACTGGTGATTAACCGCTCCGGTAGTTCTGCCAATCCGCGTTTTGCAAGGGTAACAATCAATAATCCCGAAGGCAATTATTCACTCAGTAATGAAGGTTTCAGAGGAATCGGGATTCATAAAGGAGCGCAATATGATTTCTCCATCATGGCCAGACAGGAATCCGGAAATGGAATGAAACTCAGGATACAGTTGCTGAATAATTCCGGAACGGAAATTGGCAAAGCATACCTCGAGGGTTTTTCAAAAGACTGGGCCACTTATAAAATTTCCATTACAAGTTCCGATTCAGCCCAAAGAGGTAAACTGAACCTGATTTTCGAAGGGACCGGCGTAATGGATATTGATATGGTTTCTCTCTTCCCGCAGGATACCTGGAAACAAAGACCGGGCGGATTGAGAAAGGACCTGGTACAGAAAATCGCAGATCTCAAACCAGGCTTTATTCGTTTTCCCGGAGGATGTATCGTGGAAGGCCGCGACCTGACGAATAGGTATCAATGGAAAACCACCGTTGGCAGTGTAGAGGAAAGAAAACTGATCATGAACCGCTGGAATGTAGAATTCCCCCGTAAAGCCGCACCGGATTATTATCAGAGTTTCGGACTGGGTTTCTTTGAATATTTCCGTCTCGCCGAAGACCTGGGAGCAGAACCCTTGCCCATCCTTAATTGTGGGATGGCCTGCCAGTTCAACAGCGGAGAAGTAGCTGCCATGGATGAACTCCGGCCTTATATTGAAGATGCACTTGACCTGATTGAATTTGCCAATGGCCCGGTGACTAGCCGTTGGGGAAAGCTGCGCAGTGATATGGGACATCCAGCTCCCTTCAATATGAAATTACTGGGTGTAGGCAATGAACAATGGGAACCACAATACATCGAAAGATATCGTGTATTTGAAAAAGCCATTCTTGATGTTTACCCCGATATCAAAATTGTATCCGGTGCCGGTCCTTATGCCGAAGGAGAATATTTTAACTATGCCTGGAAGGAACTCAAAAATTCCAAAGCAGCATTTGTGGATGAACATTATTATAAACCCCCTTCCTGGTTCCTGAATAATGCAGCCCGCTATGATAGCTATGATAGAAATGGCCCGAAAATATTTGCCGGCGAATATGCGGCCCATGTAAAAGGAAATCCTGCTGACGGAGAAGGAATGAATTGCTGGGAAAGTGCACTGGCTGAAGCCGCTTTCATGACCGGACTGGAAAGAAACGCAGATATCGTGCAAATGTGCTCCTATGCCCCCTTACTTGCGCATACCGATGCATGGCAATGGCGACCCGATCTGATCTGGTTTGATAACCTGAACTGCATGGCTACCCCGAATTATTATGTTCAGCAGTTGTTTTCAGTGAATAAAGGAACAGAGGTAGTCCGGATTTCAGAAGCAGGCCAACCGATTGCCGGAAAAGACAGTCTCTATGCCAGCGCTGTCACTGATCAGAACAAAAAAGAACTGATCATCAAGTTGGTGAACACCGGAACCATAGCTCAGCCGGTGGCGATTGACCTGAAAGGAATAAAACCAGGATGGAAAGATGGTACAGTGCAGTTGCTGTACAGCAGCAATCCCGCTGAATTTAATAAACTGAGTGCATTGGAAAAATTAAAGCCTGAAACAAAAGCATTAGCTATTAAATCACCAATTGTAAAGTATGAATTGCCGCCTTC
>DAORJS010000438.1:0-2524 GCA_035439185.1 Chitinophagaceae bacterium | reverse complement strand
TATTCGCATCATTACGGGGCACCAGGTCGCCAGAACCGGTTAACAAAGTATTACGATAGGGATTTCTTTCCCCAAGATCCATGAAAGCAACAATATCACGGGTATCGGTAGTGGCTCCGTTCCGGTTGGTAACCCATACTTCCATTTTCAGGATCTGCACTTTTGAATTGATGATCGGCAACTGCTTCATGGCCGCATTGTAATTGTTGCGGAAGTACTGAGCCATCAGGAAGTGCCTGTTCTCATCATATTCATCGGAGCGGAGTGAAAAACTCTGAGCAGCTGTTCCACCTTGCAGGTTTTGGGTTTGCCTTTGTGATTGCTGATTAGCGAGTACCGTGGTTACCCAGAGTTTACCAAATTGTAATTGTGTCTTGATTCCAAAAAGCGACTGAGCACCCGGGATCAGGGTGCCCTTGGTCGGGAAATTGGTATTACCTAACTGGAATTGTTTGATGATATCATCATCCTTACCCCGAAAATCAAGTTTGAGCTGATTTTCAAAATTGAAATTGGCAAGGGTATTATAGTTAATAGGAAGTTTAAGTTTCTCGCCGATACTCGCATCTACCTGCAGTTGCGAATTCATATTGAAATCAAAACCACCCTGTCTGCGGGCACGTTCAGGTAGAGTGGGGTTCTTGATATTCTGGCCCATATATCCGGCCAGCATTTCCACATAACCGGTTGGTTTGATATCAATTTTTACTTTTCCATCAGGCCCCACTCCCATGATCCGGTTAAACCAGTCGTTCGACACTTTGAATTTGGGCTTGAATAGCCGGCGGTTCATATTCGCCAGTAACTGGGACCTTTTGTGGAAATAATCTTTTTCATCTTTTTCACCCTGAAGCTTTACAAATTCCTGCATGGAAAAAGAAACCGGTGTACGGTAATAACGGGTGCCGATTTTTTCAACAATATAATACTGGTTGGTTTTCGGATCGTATTCAATATTTCTTTTGATAAAAGCGGTATCCTTCAGATCAAAACTGTTACGGCTGGGATAGGAATAAGGATCACCCGGTCTGTCGCGAAGCGGATAACGGCTGGTATCGGCAGCAGGCTTTCTTTTGTCGGTATAAAAACGGGCATTGACCTGCAAAGCGCAGGTGAACATCGTGGTAAAAATTACCAGAGTGCGGAAGATATAGGCAGCTGTAAGGTTCAATGTCTTTTCTCTATCAATTAGTTTCCAAAAAATCGCTTAGAGGGTACGGAGTACTGTTTTAACCAGGTCCTCCACGGGTATATTGGAATGGGTCGCCAGAACCTTTTCAATGGCCTGACCGGCAGCTTGCCGGTTGATGCCAAGGGCGGTTAAGGCATTTAACGCATCCTGGTGCAAAGTATTGTTTTTCATGGGCAAATTATTTGATTCGGTGCTGAATTTTCCCATTTTATCCTTTAGTTCCAGCACCATTCTTTCGGCTGTTTTTTTCCCGATTCCTTTGATCCCTTCCAGGGCCCGGCTATCAGCACTCATAATGGCCTTTGACAGTTCGTCAGGTTTCATATATGACAGGATAACACGGGCAGTTGAAGAACCGATTCCGGAGACACCCAGTAATAATTGGAACATTTCCTTCTCAGACTGGTCAAAAAAGCCATATAAAGTATGGGCATCCTCCCTGATCAGTAAACAGGTGTATAATATTCCATTTTCAAGATGCTGAATACGGGAATAGGTATTGAGGCTGATTTGAACATCATACCCGACTCCGTTTACTTCTACCTGAACACTGGCCGGGCTGATCTGGACAAACTGCCCTCTGAGATAGGCTATCATAGGCTGCGAAAATAAGGAATTCATTATGGCTTTACTAACAGGTGTTCAGGAACTTAAGAAAGAGTTTTTGCAAATATGGACTTTGGGGTGGCAGCCCCTCAGATTGAAGGCTGCAAAGGGTTTGTCCCTTACCTTTGGGCACTTTTATTTATCATAACCCATCAGCATGAGCAATAAAATAACGGCCGCAATTACAGCGGTAGGCGGATATGTACCTGAAGACAAGCTGACCAATTTTGACCTGGAAAAAATAGTGGATACCAACGACGAATGGATCCGCACCCGTACCGGAGTTGAAGAAAGAAGAATTCTGAAAGGAGCGGGATTAGCCACTTCAGATATGGTTGTTCCTGCTGTCAGGCAGTTATGTGAAAAAAGAGGAATACATCCCGAAGAAATTGATTGCCTGATCGTAGGTACCGTAACACCCGACCATGTATTTCCTGCGACCGCCAATATTGCCTGCGATAAACTGGGTGCAAAAAATGCCTGGGGATTTGATTTGTCTGCAGCCTGTTCAGGATTTCTTTATTCCCTTACCATCGGTGCCTCATTGATAGAAAGCGGACGATATAAAAAAGTAGTGGTTTGTGGCGCTGATAAAATGAGTGCCATCATTGATTATACTGACCGGGCCACCTGTATCATTTTTGGGGACGGAGCAGGAGCAGTTTTACTGGAACCCAATGAAGAAGGTTTAGGTATTCAGGATTCAATTCTTAAAAGTGATGGCAG
>DAORJS010000437.1:0-2529 GCA_035439185.1 Chitinophagaceae bacterium | reverse complement strand
AAGGGTGAATGAAGCCCTTCAGCAGAAAGTGATCAATGAAGTGATCATTCAGTAAGTTTTATGTTTCTGTTTATTTTCAGAAAATATTTTTCCATGATTTCATAAGACAATGCTGAAAACAGTATCGTTAACAGCAAACTTAGTATTGACAGCAGAAACTCTCCTGTCATTCCAAGCGGTTTAAAATGACTGCTCATTTTAAGGCAAATCACAATCGCCAATGGATGGAGCATATAAATCCCATAGGATATCTTTCCAAGGTATACCAGGACACTGTGATTAAGTAAGGTATAACGGATATCCGATGAAACCAGTGACAGCATCAATAACGAAAATAGAAAAGCATATATTTGTTGGGTAAACCAGGAAAATGTAATTCCGCCAATTATCAATCCTGTTAAAAGCAGAGTTAGAAAGATGGCAACCATTTTTTGCCGGGTGATCAGGTTCCATTTTCCTTTAATCTGATTTGTATTGATCAATACCCAAGCCACCAGTGCACCTGCTCCAAAAGCATAGATCCGGTATTTATCCGTGATGACATACATGATGCTTTTAAGATTGGCCGAAAGCGAACTGTTCAGGATTAAAAAATGAACAACAATTGTCAACAACAGTGATAAAAAAGTAAGCAGGAACAGATACCTGAAAACATTTTTCTGTTTTACATAATACAATCCGATCGGAAAAAATAAATAAAAGAATTCTTCCACAGCTAGTGACCAGGTTTGTCCCATGAAAGGTTGTGGTCCAAAGTTATATTCAGTATAATTCGGCAGCCAGACCAGGTACCCAACCAGTCTTTTCATGTGCAATTCATTCGACAAATCAGTATGCTGCTCTAACCAGGCAATATGGGGTAAAACAAAAAAAGAAATGAATAAGAGCAAATAATACAATGGCCAAATCCGCCTGATCCTTTTACCATAGAAGCGAAAGAGCCGGAACCGGTTTTCCGGACGGGCCATTTTTTCTTTCAGCAATAGATATGTAATCAGAAAACCGCTTAATACAAAAAAGAAACTGACAGCCATTTGGGCGGCATTACTAAAAAAACGCCAGCCTGTTCTTTCCAGACCGTAATATGCTTTAATAATATCAAAATGGCAGATCGCCACCACGGCAGCAGCCAGAAAACGAAGTCCATCAAGATTAGAAATTCTGCCAGTCTGTTGCATTGTTACCGCTAATTAATCCTGACCCTTGGATCAACCACTCCATATAGAATATCGGCCAGAATATTGATCAATATGAAAAAAGTAGCGGATACCAGTACTGACCCCATCACTACCGGATAATCCAGTTTCTCCAATGCATCCACCGTTACTTTACCAATACCCTGCCAGCCGAAAATATATTCTACAAAAAAAGCTCCGGCCAGCAATTCGGCAAACCAGCCGGTCACGGCCGTAATCACCGGATTCAATGCATTGCGTAATCCATGTTTCCAGATGACAGTTCGTTTGCTAAGGCCTTTTGCATAGGCTGTGCGGATAAAATCCTGATCCAGTACATCCAGCATGGCACTCCGGGTTAGCTGGGTAATAATGGCGAGTGGACGAATACCCAATGTTACAGCAGGTAATACAAGATTCTGCAGGGAAAGCCTTCGTTGCCCCTCATCATCTATCGCAAACCAGTTTCCAGCAATATGTAAACCAGTCCAGTCGCTGAGCAGAAAACCGAAAATATAAACCATGATAATCCCCATAAAAAATGAAGGGGCAGAAATCCCTACAATACTGGAGAAAACGGCGGAAGTATCCAGCCAGGTATCTTTTTTAACAGCAGCAATCACTCCCAGCGGAATTCCGATCAGGACTGCAATGAGCATGGCAGCAATGGCCAGCATCAGGGTACCGGGCAATGCTTTGATCAGGATATTCCAAACCGGTCTTTTGCTCTGGTATGATTTCCGCAGATAAGGGATTTTAAGTCCGAATTTCTTTTTCCCGCCGATAAAAATTCCTTTCAGGTTTTTCTGGCTGATCTCAGTGGCACTGTGAAAACAAACAGGAGAAACGTCGTTGAGGTAGTAAAGAAATTGCCGGAAACGCGAAATCGGTTGACCGGCTTCATCAATCAGGTATAATTCTTTTTTAATATTGGCCTGGGTCGTGGAATCGCTGCTTTGTCCGGCCACCATCCTGGAAGGATCCCCAAAACCCTGGAAAAGAAAAAACACAAGCACCACCACTCCTGCCAGCACCAGCAATCCATACAGTAATTTTTTGGTGATGTACTTAAGCATATACTGTTGAATCCGTTTATGGCAATTTGCTGATATAAGTGGCGGCCGATGAAAAGTCAGGGCTACTCCATTTTCCTTTCACCATCCCTTTTTCAATCACATAAGCCGTTACCGGAGCCCGGGAAGCGGTTTCAATAACTTTATAATCGCACTTGAATACCTGACTCCCGGCAAAACCGGTTCCTGCAATTTCAACTACAGCTTTTGCCGGTTCAGCAGTAATGATGAAAACCGGTATTTGTCTTTCACGGGCTTTGGCAGCAATTTTGGCAAATCCT
>DAORJS010000436.1:0-2537 GCA_035439185.1 Chitinophagaceae bacterium | reverse complement strand
GATCTGCCCGGTGCAGGCAAAGAAATTGATCAGGCCCTTCCCTTTGCCAAAAACTATGTTTTATTGAAAGGGGCCAATGCTCAAAAAGACAGTGTGATGAAATATATCGGGAAGGCAGACCTTGTTTATTTTGCCACCCACGGAATGGCGAGTGATGAGGATCCAAAAAATAAATGCTTTCTGGTATTAAGCGGTGAAGACCCTTTTTTCACGGCTAAAAATATCATGGATTGCAGGACGCTCTTCCAAAAATTTCCGGAGATGGTAATCCTCTCAGCCTGCCAGACCGGATTGGGAAAATCAATGGAAGCAGGAGTGGCCGGACTGGCCCGTTCCTTTATGCTGGCCGGTGCCCACCATATCATCATGAGTTTATGGAATGTAGATGATGAAGCCACTGCATTTCTTATGAACCGCTTCATCGTTCATCTGCAGGAACCGAACCGTTTCCTGCCCTCAGAACCGCTTCGTCAGGCATTGATTGATACCCGTAAAAAATTTCCTAAGACTTCTCAGTGGGCCAGCTTTGCTGCTTTCGGAGTTGATTTTTAAAATTATAATGCCCAGTCGATAATCTGGTTGGCCCAGTCGGCACGGTAAGGCGTACTGATGCGGATATAATTATCAGTATATCCTTCCATCATTCCGTTTTTGTTATGGTCTTCAAATAATACTTTACGGGTTTCACCGGAATGCTGTTGGGTAAAGTACTGCATCTTCATGTAGGATAAATTCCGCAGGGTTTTATTCCTTTCATTCCGGATCTGCATCGGGATTACCGGCCCCAGGGTTAATGCATGCGTATGATCCCTTTCAGAATAGGTAAATACATGGAGATAAGAAATATCCAATGCGTGCAGAAAGTCAAATGTTTCCTTAAAGAGTGCATCGGTCTCACCAGGAAAACCTACAATCACATCCACCCCAATAGCACAATGTGGCATGAGTTTTTTAATCAGACTTACCCGCTCCGCATATAATTCTCTTTTATACCGGCGACGCATGGCTCCAAGTACTTCATTGCTTCCGCTTTGCAGGGGGATATGAAAATGCGGCATGAAGCGGTCACTGTTCGCCACGAATTCAATGATTTCATTACTGAGCAGATTGGGCTCAATGGAGGAGATCCGGTAACGGTCTATTCCTTCCACTTTTTCCAGGGCCTTTACCAGCTCAACAAAATTTTCTTCTCTTCCGCTCAATGACTGCACTGTTCCGGCTCCATCCGGGCCCTTGCCAAAATCCCCGAGGTTTACTCCGGTCAGCACAATTTCTTTTACACCGGAAGCAGCCAGTTCCCTGGCATTGGCCACAACATTCGGGATCAGGTCACTCCGGCTTTTTCCCCTGGCCATTGGTATTGTACAAAAGGAACAATTATAGTCGCAGCCATCCTGCACTTTTAAAAAAGTACGGGTTCGGTCATTCACCGACCAGGAAGCATGAAAACCGGTGACTTCTTCCACATCACAACTGCAGATTTTAGCAGAATCACCCTTGGCCAGTTCCCGGATATGTGCAGCGATATTGAATTTTTCCGCTGCCCCCAAGACCAGGTCCACCCCGGGTATCTCCGAAATTTCCTTGGGTTTGAGCTGGGCATAACATCCGGTAATCACCACCAGACTTTCAGGTGCTTTTCGCTGGATCCGTCTGACCAGTTGCCGGCATTCTTTATCGGCATTATCAGTCACCGAACAGGTGTTGATCACATACACATCCGCCAGGTCCTCAAACTCTTTTTTTTCAAAACCCTCCGTTTCCAGCATGCGGGAAAGGGAAGAAGTTTCTGAGAAATTGAGTTTGCAACCCAGGGTATGAAAGGCGACTGTTCTGGATACTGCCATTGATTACTGACCTGCCTTTTGACCTGAGATTTTTTTAAAGAATCCGGTACCTGCAGGGCCGGCAAAGATAAGTTGATAAGTTGAGCGGTTGAAATGTTGATACAGCGGCCTTATCTTGTTAACTTGCCTGCCGGACAATCATTTTTATAAAGACAAACAATTGACTGTGAACAGGAAATGGCTGCCTTACTTGCTCATCGCCCTTATGCTGGTCGCCATTTTGGTGATCAGACAATGCAAGGGAAATGAAGACCCGGCTCCAAAGCCAAAAGTAAATAATCCGACCCGGCCCAAAGACCCGGCTTCCAATCCAACCAACCGGGACAAAGGATTTGATCGCCGGACATCCTATCTCGATTACAGTCAACATGCCAGTTGCCGGATGCAATGCCGGAAAATCTCCAAATCAGAAGTGGAAGAGATCATGCTGGATGGAAAGATCAATTATAAGAAAAGCGATTTACAAAATGCCCGATGTCCACGTTATGCGTTGGAAGGGGTTACACATGATGACCAGCGGGTGCGGATCATCTTTGCACAGTGTAATGATAAAACAGTAGTAGTAACGGTGATTGATCTCGGTACCGATTATGAATGCGATTGCCCTGGAGATGATAATCAGTATAAAAACAAAAGCCGATGAAGCAGCTATGGATGCCGCTGAAATGGCTGTACAGTATTTATGCTTTT
>DAORJS010000435.1:0-2577 GCA_035439185.1 Chitinophagaceae bacterium | reverse complement strand
GTATGAAAAGAATCTTCTTTCTGGCTGCCATCATGGCCAGCCTTGCTGTTCACTCTCAAACCAATGCTTATAAAAGCTGGCTGAATACAGTATCTGAAATTAAATTTTCAGATAGCACTTATCTGTCAATACCATCTGAAATAACCGTTACGACCGGAACTGATGTTATTAAATCATTTCTGTTTCCGCTGTATATGGAATCACAGCACAAACAGGTATATGCTGTTATGGGAAAAATAACCAGCAGTCCTGATTATGATATCCTGCTTCTGTACCGCTATAATTTTTACCGGGACAGTCTCTGGATGAAGCATCTGTTCCTTTGTACGATGAGTAAAACAGGTACATTGCTGCACTATACGAGGGTGGCAGAAGTTCTATTTGATACCCAAATGGGAAACCGGGAATCCAGCAGCTGGCTGTTCAAAGACGGCTCCTTTATCACCAGCATGCAGGGTATGATGATGAAGCAGCCTTTTAAAAACAGAAAACGTTTTACAATTAATCATCATGGGATTGTCGTCATTGATACCGGCTTTTCACCGTCCCCTGCACATACACATGATTGATTTAATGGCTTTCTTCCAGTAACACTTTTTTATCATTGACTTTGAAACGGTGCGGGACCCCGATCTTGAGCGCATAGTTCCGGTCAGTATGACTCACCGGAAAATCAAAACAAACCGGGTAATCATATTCTTTAATCAGGTCCCATAGCATTTCATGCAGTGGCTGTCCGAATGGTCGTTCCGTGTCTTTGTTGTCCGTAAACAATCCAAAAATCAGTCCGTTCAGCTTCGCCAGTTTACCCGCTCTTTTCAACTGATGCATCATCCGGTCGATATTGTAATATTGTTCTCCCACATCTTCAATAAAAAGAATCCGGCCCCTGGTTTTATAATCTGATTCGGTACCAACCAGGTGTGCCAGCAAGGCCAGGTTTCCACCCACCAGTTCTCCCTCCACCTCACCTTTCCGGTTAAATTCATGTCCTGCTGCTTTGTACATGGAAGGTTTTCCTTCCAGTGCATCTTTCAGGGATAATACAAATTCATTGGAATATCCGTTATCATTAAAAGCAGCGGCCATGGGAGCATGCAGGGTGGAGATATAAAAATTGCGGTAGATATGCGCATGCAAAACAGTAATATCACTGTAACCAATGATCCATTTGGGGTTTTTCCGGAATTGTTTAAAACGAAGTTTGTCAATGATCCTGCCTGTACCATAACCACCCCTGCCACAAAGCACGGCCTGTACTTCATCATCATCCAGCATTTGCTGCAGGTCTGTCAGCCGTTCCTCATCGCTTCCGGAAAAATAGGTGGTTGATTCACCTCCCAGTGTCTTTCCGGTTTTTACTTGGTATCCCCATTCCTGCAAAGTACGGATACAGGTAGCTGCCTTGGCGGCCTCCATATATCCGGCAGGACAAACAATGCCAATCGTATCTCCTTTTTTTAAGGCGGGTGGAATCTCAATCATATTATTTTGATTTTCTTCTGTTTTCTTCAGCGATGATCAGCTGCATCAGCTCCCGGCTTACATAGTAGTCGGGGGTATTATCTGTTTTTACAGCCGGATCGGGAATATACCAGATATATTTTGAAAAAGCTTTTTTCAGTGTTTCGTCTTTGAAGGCAAAGCCATGCCGGGCGTAGTTCAGATTGCGATAGAGCCGCAATTGCTGATCAGAGAGTTGACGGATGGTGGAATCTACGGCATCTCCCCAGATCATTTCCATCATATTGCTGAAATCATTTTTAACAGCAGGAGGACACCAGAGATTTACTTCGTTATGGAGGTTCCAGAAGGACACAGAAAGGTCAGCTGTTGGTTTGAAGCCGGTCATCCGCATCTGAAGCCGGCCCCTGCGTTGCAACACCATTTTCAGATTGGATTTACCCTCTGCAAAATAAGGCAGCCGGAAATTGGTACCGGAAATCCTGCCCACACCCGTCATCAGCCAGTTTACAGGCTGTACACCAAAAGAGGCAGGAATCGAAAAATAACTGTTCTCTCCCATATCAATATTCAACTCAAAATCATCAATCGCATGATTGGCCCAGGTGGTACCCGTAGTGAGACGATAATCAAAATCCTGACTGGCTTCCACCGAACCACCACCCCGGTATTGATAACTATGGCGGATTACATTGACACCCTTTTTAAATCTGATGGTGAAATAATACACAAAATCATAACCCTCCGCCAGCTTCGACTGAACCCGGAAACCGGTCTCTTCCATTTTGGCCACTTTATACGGCAACAATTCATCCCCTGACATGACCATAAAATCTTTGATAAATGGATGTTTGGCTTCCTCGTCTGTAACGTCACCATTGGCAGGAGGAGTTACAAATCCTACAAGAAGTTCCTTTTCAGGACCCGGGTTGAAAAATTCAAAATAAATATCCACCTGCATCCATCCCTCTTTGCGGGTCAGGTTCAGGATTTCCTTTTTCAGGCTGACTGTGTTTTCTTTCAGGGGCACCAGGGTATTACCGGTTGCATAGAATACCCCGTCATTGGCCAGGCAAGTACAGCTGATCAGCAGGAAAGGAAGGAAAAAGAATT
>DAORJS010000434.1:0-2581 GCA_035439185.1 Chitinophagaceae bacterium | reverse complement strand
TCATCGTTTTCAGATTAGGGTAAGAAATAGGGATTACTTGCTGAACTTATCTTCAGATACCAATATAAACCGACTTGTAGTTCGAAATAACGACGGAGTTGTAATACCCTCGTCTGGAGAGTTTTTGATTCATAGTCGGATTACGTTGTTTTCTTAGGATTCGTTCGATTCTGCAACAAACATAATACGCAGGTTTTTTACTTGCAAGTTTTATAAGGATTTTCTCTTATAAAAGACCGTATTTCCTTTCGTAAAAATACGAGACATATTGATTATCAGTTATTTCAAAATCGCAAATCGTAAATTTTCATCTTTATATTTTAGGTCAACAAAAAAAATCCCGCTGTTAACAGCGGGATTCATGATCAGTAAGAGATTTCTTATTTATACTGTGGAATCAGCCCGTTGGCCATTTCCACCATTTTCTTCAATCCATCTTCCGGCAGGTTTCCTTTTTTGAACTCAGCCAGCAATTCAGGGTATTTGTTTTCCATTTCCATCAGGAAGTGGTCTTCAAAAGCCTTTACATTTTTAACGGCCACATCTTTCAGTAATCCCTGTGTACCCAGGTAAATAATGGCCACCTGTTTTTCCACCGCAAACGGTGTGTACTGAGGCTGCTTCAGGATTTCCACGTTACGGGCACCTTTATCAATTACATTCTTGGTCGCCGCATCCAGGTCGCCGCCGAATTTAGAGAAGGCTTCCAGCTCACGGTAAAGGGCCTGATCCAGTTTCAGGGTACCTGCCACTTTTTTCATGGATTTGATCTGCGCATTACCACCCACACGGCTTACTGAAATACCCACGTTAATCGCCGGACGGATACCGGAGTTAAACAGGTTTGATTCCAGGAAGATCTGTCCGTCCGTAATGGAGATTACGTTGGTTGGGATATAAGCTGATACGTCACCCGCCTGTGTTTCGATGATGGGAAGTGCGGTCAGTGAACCACCACCTTTGATAAGGTGACGGATACTATCAGGAACATCGTTCATGTTCTTGGCCACATTATCATCACTGATCACTTTCGCTGCTCTTTCCAGCAAACGACTGTGCAGGTAGAATACGTCACCAGGATAAGCTTCACGTCCGGGAGGACGGCGAAGCAGCAGGGACACCTCACGGTAAGCCACGGCCTGTTTGGACAGATCATCATAAATGATCAGGGCCGGACGACCGGTATCACGGAAAAATTCTCCGATGGCCGCACCGGCAAAGGGTGCATAGAACTGCAACGGTGCAGGATCAGAAGCAGAGGCAGCTACAATTATAGTATACTCCATGGCACCGGCATCCTGTAAAGTCTTCATCACACCGGCAATGGTAGATGCTTTCTGACCAATGGCCACATAAATACAATAAACAGGTTTACCAGCCTGATAAAACTCTTTCTGATTGATAATGGTATCAATACAAATGGCTGTCTTACCGGTTTGACGGTCACCAATCACCAGCTCACGCTGACCACGACCAATCGGAATCATGGCATCTATCGCCTTGATACCGGTTTGCAGGGGTTCTTTTACCGGCTCACGGAAGATAACACCGGGGGCTTTACGCTCCAGGGGCATTTCATAACGTTCTCCGGTAATCGGGCCACGACCATCAATCGGTTCACCCAGTGTGTTAACGACGCGACCAACCATTCCTTCGCCGACTTTGATAGAGGCGATCTGGCCGGTCCGGCGCACTTTGGATCCTTCCTGGATTCCACCGGTCTCACCCATTAATACCACACCTACATTATCTTCTTCCAGGTTCAGGGCAATGGCCCTTACTCCGCTTTCAAACTCCACCAGTTCACCGTAACGTACATTTCCCAATCCATACACACGGGCAATACCATCACCCACCTGCAGTACAGTACCTACTTCTTCCAGATCGGCATTGGCGTTAAAATTGCTCAACTGCTGGCGCAGTATCGCTGATATCTCATCTGGTTTAATTTCTGGCATATTATCCAATTTATCGTTTATGAATACTTATCTCACTTTGTAAACAAAATCATTATTATCGAACTGACGGGCAATCTGCCGGAGGTCATAGGCAATACTGGCATCGATCAGTAAGTCACCAGTCTGCAATACAAAACCCCCAATCAGTTTATCATCTACGGTAGTAACCATTTCGATATTCTGCATATCGCTGGTCTTTTTAACCTGGGCTATAATTTCTTGTTTTACCTCTTCACTGACCGGGGTGGCCGTTGTCAGTTTTACAGTATGTATCTTTTTATGCACTTTATATTGTGCGATAAAAGCAGTGGCAATTTCGGGCAGGTTACTTTCGCGGTGCTTGGAGATGAGCAGCTTGTTAAAGGCCGAGGTCAGCGCCCCGATATTACCATTGGTAACAGCTTCCGTAATTTTAATTTTCTTATCGCTGCTGATCACCGGACTCCGGAGCATATTCACAAAATCCCGGCTGGCTTTGCAAACTGCCTGGAGCCATTGCATATCAGTATACACCTGTTCCAGCTGACCCTTCTCAAGAGAAAGATCCAGCAGTGACTTGGCGTAACGGGCAGCTAAACGCGGATTCGGCATAAGTTATTTAATTAGGAAATGTGGGGATGTGG
>DAORJS010000433.1:0-2603 GCA_035439185.1 Chitinophagaceae bacterium | reverse complement strand
GCATTCTTTACGTTCACATTGTTTTTCATGGCATAGTCCACCACCTGCTGCACCGTAAATTCATGACGGGTGACATTTTTTACCGAATCAGTCTGTGCCATCACCAATCCCGGCAACAACAGCAAAACGGTCAGCCATTTTCTATTTTTTGTGTTCTTCATATACCACTTGTTTTTTACGTTGGTCATTGTATTTCTGTATGAGTTTATGTCCTTTGATAGTGGCCACCCCATAAATAAAATGTTCAAGAATCATATTGGATGTAGCGGCCAGGTTAAATTTTCCGGGTGGAAAGAGATTGATATCAAAAGCAAGCATCATGGATTCGAGCCTGAACTTCGACATGATCTCAATATTGATTTCAGGCCGGTACAATTCATCACGGATCCCCCATTCAATATTATCCCGGATTACTTTTAAGAGATAACTGTCTTTATGTTGCCTGAATTTCTGGTAAGCCTTGAAGTGAAATTTTTCGAGATCATACAAGACCATGGGATTCATGTTACTGAACTCCTGTAGCAGAATGTCCATGGTATTGAATATTTCATGGATAGCATCTTTCGCTTCAGTACGGCAGGAACTGCAATCACCCTGCATCTGAAGGATATGGATTTCCACCACGGCCATGACCAGTTCATCTTTATCTGCAAAATGCTGGTACAAAGTCTTTTTACTCATCCCCAGTCCGTTGGCAATATCATCCATCGACACGGAACGGATCCCGAACTGCATAAAGAGTTCGTTTGCCTTTTCTATTATTCTGTCCCTGATTTCCATAATTGATTTAGAGGCGCAAAACTATGGAAACTTTTTTCGTTACCAAAGTTTCCATCCCGAAAAATCCCCGTTTATACCGTTTTTTTCCCCCTGTTCGCCGAAAAATAGCCCCTACCTTTATGCTTTAACTGGCTACTCATGAGAAAAGGCTTTTTTCGTTATTTGCCGGATGAACCCTTCAGGTTCAAGAAGATATTCAACTATCTGCTCCAGGGTTTGCTGATTATTGCACCCGTGGCGGTAACGATTTACTCTATTTACTGGATTGTATCTACGGTAGACAACTGGCTGCCGATTTTCAGGGAACCGGTCAAAGATGCTACCGGTACCATCATCCGGTACCGGGTGAAAAACTACGGAGCCGGATTCGGGATCATCCTGGTTTCTATCATTCTTATCGGCTACCTGAGTTCCGTCTTTATCCGCTCCCGTTTATTCAATCTTTTTGATTCCTGGCTTGAAAAAACACCGGGAGTGAAATATATCTACTCCTCCGTTCGTGATTTTTTTGGAGCCGTGGCCGGTGAAAAAAAGAAATTCAATCAGTCGGTACTCGCCAATGTGTTTTCTGATGATGTCTGGATCATTGGTTTTGTGACGGATGAAGAGATGCACAAATTTGATATGGGTGCCGAGATGGTGGCGATCTATGTACCGCAAGCCTATAACTGGGCCGGGCAACTCTATGTGCTGCCGCGACATAAGATCAGAAAAATTGAAAGAATCAGTCCGGGTGACAGTATGAAGTATGCCGTAACCGGTGGTGTGGTGGATACTGAAGAAGATGAAAAGAAATAAACGGTTATGCCTTTCCTTCGGCGGATTATATTACTGATATTTTTAAGCGGTGCTTCCATTCCCTGCTTTTGCTGGGGTTTCTACGCCCATCGCCTGATCAATCAACAGGCTGTTTTCCTCCTGCCACCGGAAATGATGCTGCTCTACAAACCCAATATCATTTTTCTGACCGATCATGCTGTTGATCCTGATAAAAGAAGATACGCCATACCGGAAGAAGCACCCCGGCATTATATTGATATTGATCATTATGGCCAATACCCCTATGATTCCCTGCCACGCAAATGGGAGGATGCGGTTAATAAATATTCAACCGATACCCTCAATAAATATGGCATTGTGCCCTGGTGGTTGCAAACGATGATGCACCGGCTCACCAATGCTTTTAAAGAAAAAAATCAGGTTAAGATTCTCCGTTACTCAGCCGAACTGGGTCATTATATTGCCGACGCGCATGTTCCTTTGCATGCCTGCAGTAATCATAACGGACAATACAGCAACCAGAAAGGCATTCATGGTTTCTGGGAAAGCCGTATCCCGGAATTACTGGCTGAAAATGACTGGGATCTTTTTATCGGGAAAGCCAGCTATATCAAAAACCTGCCGGATTTTTTCTGGAAAAGAATACTGGAAAGTGCCGCTGCTGCTGATACTGTTTTACAGATGGAAAAAGAACTCAGCCGCTCCTTCCCACAGGATCATAAATACGCTTTTGAAGAAAGAAACGGAGTCATCATCCGGCAGTATTCTTCCGCCTTTTCAATGGCTTATGATAAAAAACTGAAAGGCATGATCGAAAGAAGAATGCGGCAATCCATTTTTGCGATTGCATCCTGCTGGTACACCGCCTGGGTGAATGCAGGTCAGCCCAATCTGGCCCTGTTGAACAATAAAGCGTTCAGTCCCGAAGACCTGATTGAGTTTGAATCGCTGAATAATGCCTGGAAAAATGCAAGCATCAAGGGAAGGGAACATGAATAACCAGTCTCGTATTTTCCCATTCCACCGCTCGTATTTACAACAAG
>DAORJS010000432.1:0-2605 GCA_035439185.1 Chitinophagaceae bacterium | reverse complement strand
GTTATAACGGGTACCCTCCCCGTTTGTTTCAAATCCTTCGGTATAAAGAATTGTTTGTGCCCTGAGTATTCCACCAGCCAGCAGGAAAAGAAAAAACAAAATGTGATTTTTCATAACAGTCTTCAGCAGTTATTCAAATAAGAAAAACGAACTCCTCCATTTTATCGCTTTAAATGTGTATATGCCAATCCGCTTCCGGGTTACCTAATATTTCTTATTTCACTCCCTGTTGTTCGAGCCCGATATTGATAATGGCGGCTCCGGCCTGACAATCGGTTTTTGACTTCATTACATTTCTAAGTTTTTTCAACAGCGCATTTTTATCAGCCGTCGTTTCTTTGGCATGCTTATCATCAAAGGCCTGCATGCATTTATTGACTGATGAACTCCGGTCACCCACCTGTTTGAATTTTTCAATAATGGGCATGGACTCTTCCGGTTTCATCTTGGTCAGGCCCTCCTGCATCGTCTTGCGAGGGCTGTCAGATTCAGCCACGGCCTTCAGTAATGCGATGGCATCCGGACTCATATCTTTCTGAAAACCGCTGAAACAATCACACATTTCATTGGCCATTTCCGGGGCTTTATTATCAGCAGTACCGGATTTGCAGGAAAGCAGGAACAGGATCGGAAATACGGAAACAATTAGTTTTTTCATTGTTGATCGAATTTGAAATCTTTATTTTCTTACTTTATTTTATCGCATGTGAGTTCTTTCTTACCACCATATCCGCCGAATTTAAGTTTCGAACTGTATCCGCCGGCACCCGTATAATCCTGAGTAAATGTAAATTCCTGGTAATAGCATTTTCCCTCATCATCTTTTGTGATACAGACTGCAGAAAGACCACGATAGATGATAGCCCCGGTGAGTTCATTCTTTTTAATATGCCATTCCGAAGAAGTGATAATGGTCCGGGAGTATTTATCCTTCCATCCCAAACCGTTCGCAACGGCCAGCATTTGCTGTTCCAGCCCCGGATTACTCATTCCGGCCTTAGGCAGCTTTACGGCAGCCAGATGATCGGCTCTTAATTTTTTGGAGAGGTTTTTTAATGCAATGGCCCCGTCACTGATATCATACTGAAAATCTGATTTTACTTGTTCAGCACCGGAAGCCCAGAACTTCAGTTCCACATTAACTTTCTGAACCGGATCAGAATGATCATCAGCCAGTGCTTCTGCCACCAGTATCAGCGTCCAGTTATTCCTTTCTATATAATTTTTATAATTATCAGTTACCCATTGGGCATCCGGTACCAGTGCAAACTGAAAATATGATTTTGACTGCTCTGCATCCGGTACATAGATATAGTATTCTTCTCCCCGGATTTCCCGGCCATGTTCTACAAAAAAGTTAATTCGTAAAATAGGTTTACCATTCTGGGCTTCTTTGACCGTACGGCCCAGGTAAACGGTGCCATAAACCATTTCTCCGGGTTTGAATGAAGTTTTGATAAAGGAAGCCATTTCCTTTTCCTTCCCAACCACCAGTGGTTTGGAACTGAACACGATTTTATTGACATTTTCCTTATGAAAATCACTGGTAAAAAACTTGGCCATATCCGAATTTACATTGCCGGTAAGTTTGGCCAGATCCTCCAATTTCTGTTTGAAATCTTTCCGGTCGGGTACCAGCATCAGCACGCCCTCACAAAGTAAACGGGCCTGTTTCAGGTTTTCCATTTTATCATCCGGAGTACCTGTTTTGCTTTTGTTGATATAGTCATACACCCAATTGATCAGCTTGGAACGGTCGAGGTAGGCATTATAATCATCCAATACATCACCCACCAGCTTAATTGCCGTAGGCGAGACCGGGCCTGAACCATTTTTTATACTGTTGAAACGGGTCAGATCAACATTAGCTGCTTTCTCTTTGTATTCTTCACCACTGCTGACTGTCGGCATATGATCATCCTTACTATAAATCGGCACCAGCGTTTGCCAGGTATCCCGCAAAAATTTTTCATCTGCCTCTTTCTGATTCTTTGTAGCATTTTGCGAAGCGGTATTCTGATTAAACTGATCCACATAAGGTTTCAGTTCAGCTTCCAGCGCTGAGGTATTGTAATTGGGATCTGCTTTCTTGGCCTGATCCAGCATCCGCTGGGCATTTCCGATATTGCCCGGACTACGGTCACCGGCTCTCAGCTTTTCCAGGTAACGCATAAAGGATTTCAGGGGCACTTTGGCGGGTCCATTATAAGCCTCATCAATAGTGGCGTTGCCAGCCGGTCTGGCCAGTGTATCTGTTGCCGGAGGTTTCGATTCACTCCCTCCCGGATTGGTTTTGGGTTCGGTACTGGCTGGTTTGGAACTGTTGTTCCCGTTTGATTTTCCGGATGTTTTTACATCCACATCGCTCCCGTTTGGATTTTTCCTTACCCTTACAGATATCTGTGCATCAGATTGAGCACTTATCAATGCCATGAGTACAAAGGCTACCAGAAGTTTCATATTAACAGATTTGTACTAAAACTATAAAAGACAGGGTAGCCGGAATTCACCGATGAACAGCTGACTAAAAATGGCTAGTGGCCGCTGCCATTGAAAGAATATCTGCAAAAAATCCAGAAACAAGCTGCTTTTTGTATTTTAGCCG
>DAORJS010000431.1:0-2610 GCA_035439185.1 Chitinophagaceae bacterium | reverse complement strand
GCTCGAAGTGGCTTCCTTGTTTTCGCTGTTTCCGGGCCTGGGGTCTTCTTTCCGGTGGGTCCCCTTCCTGATTAAATGCACATAGAAGCATCTATACTAAGAAAAGCAAGCGCACGTTATTAGAACATGAAAACCGCCATTCTTTTTTCATTTTTAACCCTTACGATAATCAATGTCGCTGCCCAATCCAGAACCGAACTGGGAGCTGAATATATCCGTTCCATGGGTAAAGGGTATAATCATGCCAAAGCAGCACTTAGAGGAGAATCATTCAATGGCAGTAAAAACAGTTTCAGTGCGGGGATCACTTATCAGTTAGGATCTAAAAAGGCGTATTCGGTATCTCATGGTTTCGGCGTGTATATCGGTTACCGCTATTCATTCAGTGTTAAAACAGTCAGTTCCGCATTTGCCGGCGCCAGGGTATTATTTTCGCTGGAAAACTTTGAGGGACAAACCCGGCAAAACAGTGTGTTTTTCACTCCCTGGGCTGAAGCCGGTTATCATATCGGGATTGGAAAAAGATACTATGCTGCCCCTTCATTGGGTTTTGGAAAAACTTTTAAATTCAGTAAGGATTATCATTCACTGGATGAGGACAATGGGCCCAGACTGATGCCATCGGTTTCGGCAGGATACCGTTTTTAGTGTAACGGTAATCAACACCCGAAATATTACCATTATTTTTCTTCCGGATGCTCCATTTTATGAATGGCATCTTTCTTAGTCAGCATCCGCCAGAGCTGGATCAGGGCAGTGATGGCAAAAATGCCCCCAATCACCCAGTTCAGGATATGCTGGTTGTTATTGATCTTTTTGGCAATAAGGAGGCCTCCGAAAATGAATACACAATTACCTATGAAAGTACCGATCCCGATGCCAAGGATATAGGAATTATAATGATCCGAACGTGGTAATAATACTTTCTTTGTAAAAAGAACGGTACTCCAGCCAAACCAGAACGGGATCTGAACCGGATTCAGGGCACTCATGACGAACCCAAGCAGGAATTTGGGTAAGGAGCTGCTGAGCACCACATTTTTTTCAACAGAAGGATACATGGCCGCATAAAAGCTGGATGCTGCCAGGGCCAGTACAATCACGAGGGTGATCCATTCCAGTGCTTTCAATAGTTTCTCCTGTTTGCGGATCCAGTCCATGGCCACCAATGAAATTCTTACATAGATAATCTCCACAATCAGTGATCCAACTGAAAAAAGCATGGCAGCCATTACCCCCTCTGTCACGGATATCTGCATGGCTGCAATATTCAGGGTTCCCAGGGGTAGTGATCCCAGGAAACTCACGAGCATACCTGTAAAAAAAATCTTGAGCAGGGGGTGCATCCAACGAAAGTAAATAATATCAGGTAACCATCACCAGTTGCCGGAGCTTTTTGGTGTCGGGCAGGCTGATCTTTTTCCGGGTGATCTTCAATAAACCCTCTTCTTCCAGCTGATTAATCACGGTGGTAACGGTTTGACGGGCACTCCCGATCAGTTTCGCCACATCATCATGGGTCAGAAAATTATTAAAGCTAAATGTTGGGGTGGATCCATCATAACCTTCCATCATGGCCAGGTTATAAAAAAATGACAGGAGTCTGGAACGGACATCTTTATTGAGCATTTGCAATAACCTGAACTCTGCCCGGCGGAGCTTCTCTCCCACCTGTTTGGCATATTTGATGGCCAGCTCGGGTTTATTTTTCAATAAGCGTTCGAAATCCTCTATTGAAAAAGCGCAAAGACTCACATTGCCTTTATAGGCTTTGGCAAATTCCCCGTTCAGGTTCTTTTTTTCAAGGGCAAACTGACCAAAGATTTCTCCTTCTTTAATGATTTCCTTGACAATCTCATTCCCCTCTTCATCTATATATCCGATTTTGATATATCCGTCTTTTACAAAATAAAGTTTATTCAGGTGATGGGAATCGAAATAGATATAATCCCCTTTTTTAGCCTCAATAAAATGATGCGCCACCTTCAGTTCCTGGTACTCATCATCACTCAGGTGGCACCAGAGATCATAATTGCGCAGCAGCAGCATTTTTTCTTCGTTGTTCATCCTTATTCAGGTAAGATCGGTTCTAGTCATATTTTTCAAGCAACTTGAAATGCCTTTTGGCATCTGCCAGGTATTTCCAGCCACGGCGGAATGACCAGTAAGGGGTGCCGTTTTTATGGTTATGGCGGCTGATTCTGTACAGGGCTTTCCAATGATGCAGGATCACGCCATAGGCTTTCCATAAGCTCATTCCGCAATCATAGATATGATTGGGTTCAGCGCCACAACCGTTGAATTCCAGGATCAGAAAATTCTTCCCCTGTTTCAGGTCTTCAATGGAGGTGGTTTTGATATCGTAGCGTCCATAATAAAACTTATCAGTAAAATGACTCAGTTCATCGAATACCTGGTGAATCTGTTCATCAATTTCTTTGTGGAGGTTGGTAAAATGCGCACCCCGGTTATGATTACCGGCATAAGAAAGATAAAAAATCTCACCGGCCGGTACTACCCGGTCAAACCGATGTCCGTGCCGGTGTTGCATTTCATCCATCCGGAATTTAGCCCGGGGATGGCTTTGTACCAGTTCCTGTAAAGTGGATA
>DAORJS010000430.1:0-2620 GCA_035439185.1 Chitinophagaceae bacterium | reverse complement strand
GCCTACTATTAAAAGAGTGCCGGAAGGGCATTATCTGCAATGGGTGAATGCCTGTCTTGCAGGTTATGGCAATGCGCAAACCAGTTCGCCATTTGAATTTGCAGGTCCTTTTACAGAAAGTATCCTGATGGGTAACCTGGCCATTCGCAGCTGGCAATTAAAGAATCCAAAACTGAAAGGATGGGACGATAAATACCTGGGCCGTAAAAAACTGCTCTGGGATGCGAAGAATATGAAGGTCACCAATTTCGATGAAGCCAATCAGTTTGTGAGAAGGGAGTACAGGCAGGGGTGGTGATGCAGGGGAGTGGCGAGTAGGGAGTGGCTAGTAGGGAATAGGCGGAGGTTGATAAGTTGAGTAGTTTAGTTGTTGAGAGGTTGAGTTGTTTAATTGTTGAGAGGTAACCGGACTGCCCCGCGTTAGTTCATTTGCCGAACGCTTAAGGTTCATTGACTGATATACTGACAGACTGATAGACTGACTGCCGGCTGCCGACTGTTGACTGCCGACTGCCTACTGTCTCACTCCTCCAGCATCTTCACCAGATCCATCAGCTCCTTTTGTTTGTACAAATCTTTTTCTGAACTAAAGCATTTGCCGAACTCTTCGAGTAAATGCTGGATCACCTGTTTGTTTTGCTGGGGTTTGAAATAGGCACCCACGGGTGGTACGGAGATACGTTTGAAATAACCATCCACATCCTGTTGGGTGAAGACCTGTCCGGAAGTAGGGTCAATGAAAAATTCAATTTTATGCAGCGGGTTGGGAATATTGTCTTCTGAATATCCCGGTTTGAAATAAGCAATAATAAATTGTTTGGGAATCCGGATGGCCCTGATCGGGATATCCAGCAATTCACTCAGCACCAGATAGAGGATGCCATTGCTGATCTGGTTGCCTCTTTTGGATTCAAGGGTTTTATGAATCAGAAACTCATTGGTTTCTTTATAATTTGTTTCAGCTCCTTTTAAGCCATAGTAGCTATATAAAATACTGGTAACAATATTGATCTGTTCCAGTGGCGTCAGATAATTATTCAGCTCCAGCCAGATGTTCCGGCGGACTTTTTCCACTTCCTGCAAAACATTTGTAGTAGCCACATCCGGGTATTGAAATTTCGATACCAGCAGGGCGCCCAGCAGCAGGTCATGGTGACCGGTTAAACTCCATTGACGGAAATCTTCTGTCAGATCATTGAAGTGTAAGCGGTGAATGAGCATCTCGATCCTTTGCTGCACCGTTTCTTCGGGAGTGGTTTCCCAAAGATGTTCGAGGTTGGGGATGATATGGCTGCCATAATCAACGATTTTATCAGACACGGCACCAAACACTTCTTCATCCGGGTCGTCGATCAGGGTAAACAGGGCCGATATTTCTTTATTGGTTTCCAAGGAGTGATTCCCGCACAATTTCAGTATTGGTAAGGAAAGAAAATAGTTAATCTTTTCCACAAGTGGGGATAGAGAGGGAGGGAAGTCGTTAGTCATTAGTCCTTAGCCGGCTCAAACAATTAAAGGCCGCCTAAATACTTAGGTCTATGACTAAAGACTATCGACTAACGACTTCTCTTCGCTACCACCATCCAATCCCATGGTCCTGGTTTTTTGAGTCCTTTGGGAGGGCGATTGAATTCAGTGTCCCAGTCGTACTCGATCTTTTGGAATTCTTCTGCGATAAAGCCGGCATCGAGTAATAAATGATGTAATTCTTCTTTGAGATAATGTTTGTGCGGCACATCATCAATGTCTGCATTGCCCTGTCTGATATTATTCCATTTACGGATGGCCTGTTTTGCATTTTTTTCTGGCGGGAATAATTTTTTATCAATGCCATACTGTTGTTGCAACATACTGGTCAATAACCAGGATTCCAATGAAGGAACCGTGATGACAATGCGACCCCCTTTTTTCACACAGGCCTGAAGCGATTGAAAAAAAATATTGCGGTCCTTTGCCACGGGAGTCAGAATAGCATTGATACAAATACCGAAATCACAAAGAGGCAGTTTTATTTTCTTCCCGCTCATATCAGCGCGGAGGTATTCTACATTTTTGTATTGGGGGTAAAGAGAAGCCGCGATGTCCAGATTTTTGGCAGAGATATCTACTGCCACCACTTTTTTAAAAGCCGGGGCCAGTACCGGCAGCCATTTGCCAATGGCACAACCGATATCCATCACGGTTTTATTTTTTCCTGCATACCGGTTGATCACGGATCGGATCAGGGCCTTCCGGTCATTGGCCAGTACATCAAAAATTTCATCTCCATAACTCGGGGCCATTTTTTCCCAGTACTTTCTTTCCATGCAGGTTAGTTTTCCACAAAATACAGTTTGGTCTGTTTTTCGCTGCTAAAAGTTCACCACAATCTTCCACCAGGGGCAGCGACCTGCTCCATTGGAGTCCTTCGGACTGTCAGGTCAACCAACAATATTTGTTTTACCTAAAATTGAATCGTGTATGAAAAGATTACACGCAGTCCTGCTTTTGTCCGGCCTGCTCCTGATTTTCCTGTATTCCTGTCAGAAAGAAGCTTCCGATAACACAATCCCCGAGGGCCAGCAAAGGATCCGGATCCGGATGAGTGATGGCCCGGTGAATTATGATGCCGTCAATGTGG
>DAORJS010000429.1:0-2633 GCA_035439185.1 Chitinophagaceae bacterium | reverse complement strand
AGTTCTGATTATTGTACGTCACTGGCAGCCGCCATCCAGGCACCGGTATTCCATATCAATGGAGATGATCCTGAAGCTGTGATCAAATGTGTGGAGATTGCCACCCGATACCGGCAGGAGTTTAACTCCGATGTATTCATTGATATGGTTTGTTATCGCCGGCACGGACACAATGAAGGGGATGATCCCAAATTCACCCAGCCCCATCTCTATGCGCTGATTGATAAACATCCCAACCCCCGCGAAGTATATATCAAATACCTGCTCGAAAACGGGGAACCCGATGCCCAGGAACTGGCCAAGGAAATGGAAAAGAAATTCTGGGCCGATCTGCAGGAACGGCTCGATGAAGTGAAGCAGAACCCGCTTCCCTACCATTACCAGCCTCCGGAACTGGAATGGAAAAAACTCCGTAAAGCCACAGCGGCCGATTTTGATGCTTCACCTGTTACATCCATCAGTCAGGATAGTTTTAATACCGTCTTCAATGCCCTGATGCAATGGCCGGCTGATTTCAAGCCATTGCGGAAAATTGAAAAAATACTGCAGGATAAAATCAAACTCTTTCAGTCAGAACAGAAGGTTGACTGGGCCACCGGTGAGTTAATGGCTTATGGCAGTCTGTTGCTTGAAGGAAAAGATGTACGGATGAGCGGACAGGATGTGCGCCGCGGCACTTTCTCCCATCGTCATGCTGTTTTGCGGGATGAAGTAACCGATAAGCCTTATAACCGGCTTTCTCATATCCCCGGTGCCACCGGTAAATTCAGGATCTATAATTCATTGCTCAGTGAATATGGTGTTTTGGGATTTGAATATGGTTATGCCATGGCCAACCCCAATGCCCTTGTATTATGGGAAGCCCAGTTTGGAGATTTTGCCAACGGTGCTCAAACCATGATTGATCAGTTTATTTGTGCCGGTGAACAGAAATGGAACCGCATGAACGGGGTGACCATGCTCCTGCCACACGGTTATGAAGGACAGGGTCCCGAACACAGCAGCGCAAGACTCGAAAGATTCCTGCAATCCGGGGCAGAAATGAATATTGTCGTTACCAATATTACCACAGCAGCCAATTTCTTCCATGCCTTAAGAAGACAACTGGCATGGCCGTTCCGGAAACCATTGATCAATTTTGCGCCCAAGGCCAACCTGCGGCATCCGGGCAGCTATTCTCATCTTGATGCGTTTATCAATGGCGGTTTTAAAGAAGTGATTGATGATGAATTCGCAGATGCCAGCGCTGTAAAGAAAGTATTGCTCTGCAGCGGTAAAATGTATTTCGATCTCGCCGAACGCCAGCAAAAAGAAGATCGAAGGGATATTGCCATTGTAAGATTGGAACAGATTTATCCCTTACCCTATAAACAACTGGAAACTTTACAAAAGAAATATGGCAATGCCACCTGGTTCTGGGTACAGGAAGAACCGTTGAATATGGGGGCGGCCTCTTTTCTGCAGATGAACCTGAAGACAATTAATTTTGGTATCATCAGCAGACAGGCATCTGCTTCCACGGCCACAGGATATAACAAAGTGCATGTACAGGAACAAGCTGAACTGGTGGAAACCGCATTCAGCATTTAAAAGCAACAGATACCATGATTGATATCAAAGTACCAACAGTAGGAGAGTCTATCAGTGAAGTGACTTTACTGAAATGGCTGAAAAAAAGCGGCGACTATGTGGAAAGAGATGAAGTGATCGCTGAACTGGAAAGCGAAAAAGCCACTTTTGAAGTGAATGCTGAACAAGCGGGTGTAATCTCCCTGGCTGCAATCAGTGAAGGGGATACTATTAAAATCGGTGATCAGTTGGCAAGTATTGATGAAACAGCCGTAAAACCTGCAGCAAATGCTGCTACTAAAGCGGAACAGCCTGCAGATAAAAAGGCGCCTGCTGCCCAACCACAGCCTGAAAAAGTGGTAACATCCACCGCTCCTGTAACATCGGTACCCAATGATATTAAAGCCAGTCCGGTAGCCTCTGCGATCATCGCGGATAAAAAAGTAGATCCCAAAACGGTAACAGCAACCGGTCCTGCCGGAAAAATTCTCAAAGATGATGTTTTGGCTGCCTTGTCGAATCCCGGCAAACAACCATTTAAAGGAGCTGCAATCAACAGTCGCAATACAAGGAATGAAAAGATGAGCAACCTCCGTAAAACTATTTCACGGAGATTGGTAGAAGCCAAGAATACCACCGCCATGCTCACCACTTTTAATGAAGTGGATATGGGGCGGATCATGGAGATCAGAACGAAATATAAAGACAAGTTCAAGGAAGCACATGGGGTCGGACTGGGATTCATGAGTTTTTTTGCCAAGGCCTGTGCCATCGCACTTTCAGAATGGCCAACAGTGAATGCATTTATTGACGGAGAAAATATCGTGTACCACGACTATGCAGATATCAGCATCGCCGTAAGCACACCCCGCGGTCTTACCGTACCGGTAATCAGAAATGTGGAAAGTCTCAGCATGGCTGAGGTTGAGAAAAAAGTCATTGAGCTCGCTGGCAAAGCAAGAGATAGCAAATTGACCACAGAAGAACTCACCGGAGGTACTTTCACCATTACCAATGGCGGGGTCTTTGGCTCCCTGATGAGCACACCGATTATTAATATTCCG
>DAORJS010000428.1:0-2634 GCA_035439185.1 Chitinophagaceae bacterium | reverse complement strand
TACTAAAATGGGCAGGAAGGTTGATTCCATTCCAACTGCCAGACCACCGATTACATTGGTGGCATGTCCGGTAGAAGATTGTTTGATGATTGAATTCACGGGACGTTTTCCCATGGCCGTATAATACTCCGTGATGATACTCATCAGGGCACCTACCAGCAGCCCCACCGCAATCGCACCTAATACGCCCCATTTGGTAAAAGTGAATCCACGTAATACCATATCACCTTCCGGAAGTATAAAATAAACCAATCCGGCTGCTGCTGCAGCAGTGAGGATAATTGAACCCCAGTTACCCATGTTCAGGGCTTTCTGTACATTGGCGGTATTGATTCCTGCGGCATCACTGACCCGGACAAACCAGGTACCAATGATGGAGAAAAGAATTCCCACACCGGCAATCAGCATCGGAAGAACGATAGGAGAGAAACCACCCAATGCGTCTTTCGTAATATCAACAGTTGTTTGTTGTCCAAGTACAATCGTGGCCAGCACCGTAGCCACATAAGATCCAAAAAGGTCAGCTCCCATACCGGCTACATCACCTACATTGTCACCAACGTTATCTGCAATGGTAGCAGGGTTACGCGGATCATCTTCAGGGATACCGGCTTCCACTTTACCCACCAGGTCGGCTCCAACGTCTGCGGCCTTGGTATAAATACCGCCACCCACACGGGCAAAAAGGGCAATGGATTCTGCACCGAGTGAAAATCCGGTCAGGACTTCAATGGTTTTAATCATCTCAGCAGAATTAACACCTGCATCTGCTGCAAAAACTTGTTTTAATACAATATATAATCCACCTAAACCCAATACAGCTAATCCGGATACACCAAGTCCCATTACGGCTCCACCGGTGAAGGATACATTCAACGCTTTACTCAGACTGGATCTGGCGGCCTGTGCAGTACGGACATTGGCACGGGTTGCGATTTTCATACCAATATAACCGGCAGTTGCACTGAATACGGCACCAATGATAAAGGCAACGGCAATCAACCAGTGTGAGTGGGGATTTGACTGGGCCATCAGGGCCAGCAGAATTCCCACGATCACTACAAAGTAGCCCAGGATTTTCCATTCTGCTTTCAGAAAGGCCATGGCTCCTTCAGCGATATAATTGCTGATTTCCTTCATGCGGTCATTACCCGCATCCTGTTTGGACACCCAGTTAAATTTGACCAGGGTGTACAACAAGCCGATCAGCCCCATTACCGGTACGAGATAGATCAATTTGTCCATAAGAGTTGATTCAAAATCTAATAATTATACAAAAATGCCATTGCCAAAGCAATGAGTTTCGAGGGCGGCAAAGATAGGGGAAGAGAGGCAATGCCCCAAACCATTAAGTAGCTTTAAAATCAGCGGTTTAGACAGGGATTATCTCATTATTTCACGGAGTTAACAGCCACAGGCGATGCTTGTACGGAATAGTCCCACATTTGCAGGCAATCACAGTCACAGTTCCGGGGCCTCAGCTGCTCCAGTTTTTTAAGGGCGGAGTCCAGGTTCCGGATCTCTTTTTCGGTTTTCCGCAGCAAGGGGGCATTGGGCGTTTCGGCTGCATTAATGGAGATCCCATTGAGATTCAATCGCCGGATGGCTTCATTGAAGGTTTCGGGGTCGGCTGTTTGCAGACTGATCTCCAATTCCTGTTTCAGACCCGTGGTAAAGGGTTTGATGACAAAGGCAACGGAACTTTTTGTTTCGGCAATGGCCAGGATATAGGCCGTGGTTTGTTGCGGCAGGTAGATGCTGCCATCATTATAGGCAAAGACCCTTTGATCCGGCATATCTTTTTTCTTTCCGGCCTTTGTATAGGTCCGGGTGGAAGGAATAATCAGGAATACTTCGGCATCATTACTGTGTTCACCGGTAAGGCGTACTGATAAATCACTTTTTACAGAGCCATTCAGTTCTTTCAGCAGCACATCCACATTGTACCAGCCAAAACTTTCAATACTGAATTGGTAGTAGAGGGATTGTTTGTTGTCTGGTGAAACAACATCTTCCCATTTTACTGGACTACTGTTTACAGGAGCGGGCACTGAAGAGTTTACAGGAGCGGTATCGGGAGTTATGGGTATTATCCTGTTTTCTTTTGAGAGACTGTGTTTATCTTTTTTTAATGTGTCCATTATAGCCTCTGCGGCCTCCTTCTTTTGTATCAGGAGTTTTTTTTGATTTGTGTATTGAAAACAACTGTCAATACAATCGTTTGGAATAACATTAACCGGAATGGGAAGGTTTAATCGTTCACTCTCATTTTGGATATACTGATAAATACTGGTCAGGTCCGCCTCGGTTAAGTCCGGATAAGCTGGTCCTAATGATCCGTACTGCGCTTTTAGATTGCAGAAGTACAACCACTGGTTGACCCAGAGTTCAGGATCGATATGACTTAATTTGTCTCTGAGTGAATTACCTGCCGTTGAAGACGAATCTAACCATACACCTGATTCCCCATTATTATATGGCAAGTGTAAAGTATAGCCTCTAACCAGTAAAGTATCTCCACTGAATCTTTTCAGGAAATGGGCCAGGTCCGGTCCGGTCAGATTTTTTCCAATCCCGTGGCAACTTGTACAGCGTTGACGGTACAAAATCTGTCCGGTCATGATCATATTGAGT
>DAORJS010000427.1:1191-2634 GCA_035439185.1 Chitinophagaceae bacterium | reverse complement strand
GCAGATTGATCACCTGGCCAAGATTGCTGCCGATTTTTCTCAGTTTGCCAATATAGGTAATACCCATGTGGAAATTTTTGACCTGCATGAGGTACTGGGCTCCCTGCGTGATCTTTATCAGGCTGATCCCAAAGTAAACCTGGTCTGGTATCCAATCAATGATCGCGTCATGCTCCGGGCGGATAAGACACAGATGAACCGTTTATTCACCAACCTGTTGACCAATGCCGTACAGGCCTGCAGTGAGAATGGTTCCTGCCGGATTCTTATAGATGAAAAAAGAGAATCACAAAAATTCATTGTCAGTATCCAGGACAATGGAGAGGGAATCCCTGCCGATATGCAGGATAAGATATTTGTCCCCAATTTCACGACCAAATCATCCGGCACCGGATTAGGACTAGCGATGTGTAAAGGCATTGTTGAACAGGCACAGGGAAAAATCTGGTTTGAGACAAGGATGGGGGAGGGAACCACTTTTTTTGTGGAGCTGCCGTTGTATGATGGGGAGTAAAAAGCGTAAGTTTAATATTACTGGTAGTTTAGAGTTTAAAGGGATAATGATCAATGATCAATGTTCAACGCTCAATTTTCATTTTTTGGCCGTGATTTTAATTTGTTGGGGTTTTCCAGCATATCAACCTTTCCGCTAAGTACAAGGTATCTTTTGAATACTTGAGCATTGAATATTGATCATTGGATATTGAACATTTCTACAATATAAAGTACCGCTGAAGTAGAAAATCAATATGTATTATCTTTAATCCAAACGAATCCACATGTCAAGGCTCCTCCTCACTACCCTCATATTATTCCATTCTTTTCTTCTAACCGCCCAGCCCACCCAAAAGCCTCCCTTACACGGAAAAAACTGGATGGCCATTACCGGTAAGCCATTAGCGGCTACTGCAGGCTCCATGATTTTTCAGCAGGGTGGCAATGCCGTCGATGCTGCCTGTGCCATGCTGGCGGCTACCTGCACCATGTGGGATGTACTGAGCTGGGGTGGAGAAACTCAGGCGCTTATTTATCATCCTAAAACTAAAAAAGTAATTGCCATCAATGCATTGGGAGTGGCACCCACAGGAGCCACCGCTGATTTTTATAAAAGCAAAGGATATGCCTTTCCTCCCGAGTATGGTCCATTGGCTGCGGTTACCCCGGGAACACCTGGTGGACTTTGTTATATGCTGGCCAATTATGGTACCATGAGTCTGGAGCAGGTATTGAAACCTGCCATGGAACTGGCTGCCGGTTATCCCATCGAGGCACAAACGGCCAATGCCATGGAAAGAGGAAAAGACAGGATCAAGACCTGGCCCTATAGTAAAAAAGTATTCCTGCCACATACAGGTGAAAAAAGAGAAGCCCCGGAGGCCGGAGAAATTTTTGTACAGAAAGATCTCCTGGAAACACTGAACAAAATGGTAGAAGCGGAAAGAG
>DAORJS010000427.1:0-1091 GCA_035439185.1 Chitinophagaceae bacterium | reverse complement strand
CAGTTTGATCTGAAAAAAATGGGGTATAATACGGCTCCCTATATTCATACGATTTACCAGGCCATGAATCTTTCATTTGCCGACCGTGATTTTTATTATGGCGATCCCTATTTTGCTCCCCAGGAACCGATCCGGGGATTGCTGAGTAAGGAATATGCTAAACAAAGAATGGGATCCATCAGGTTCGATAAGAATGATGCAACAGTGGCACCCGGTGATCCCTATCCTTTTGAGGGAAAGACAAATCCATATACGGATCTGTTAAAGAACTGGAATAAAACCGGCGATGGTAACCGGAATTTTCTTCCTGCCCATGATTCTGCAGCGATGGCTTTTCAGGATCCTGAATATATGGACCGGATGTGGAGAGGTACCACTTCCGTTGAAGCAGCCGATAAAGAAGGCTGGGTGGTTTCCATTACCCCCAGCGGTGGATGGTTACCCGCCTGCATAGCTGGAAATACTGGGGTTGGCATGAGTCAACGTGCACAAAGTTTTGTATTAGATCCGGCGATCAATCCCTTCAATGTAATTGAACCGGGGAAAAGACCGAGAGTCACACTCACCCCAACACTTGCATTAAAGGATGGGAAACCATTTTTATCCTTTGCTGTTCAGGGAGGAGATACACAGGACCAGAACCTCCTGCAGTTCTTTTTGAATATGGTGGAATTTGGCATGACTGTCCAGCAAGCCACTGAAGCGGCCAATATCAACAGCAATCAATTATGGTTATCATTGGGTGGTTCCAAAACTGAGGATCGTAAACCCAGACCCGGTGAAATACTGGTGGGCAACAGTACGCCGGAATCAGTAAGAAATGAATTAAAGAATATGGGTTATAAAGTAACCACCGGCAACCGCACCAGCGGGCCCATCAATGCCATTTATTTCGACTGGAAACACGGCAGCTTCTGGGGCGGCTCATCTAATAATGGAGAAGACTATGGGATAGGGTGGTAGGGGGAAGTTGAGTAGTTGAGAAGTTGAGAAGTTGATAAGTCGGGTCTTTCTATTGTCAACTGCCGACTGCTGACTGTCTACTGCTGACTGCTTACTGCCAACTGCTGACTGCCAACTGCTGACTGTCC
>DAORJS010000426.1:0-2652 GCA_035439185.1 Chitinophagaceae bacterium | reverse complement strand
GATTTTAACAAAGCGGTTTGTATAAAAAGCAGGATTTTTGCGTATCTATCTGAAAATAATTACATGAAGAATCTTTTACTCATCGCCGCCTTTTTTGGCAGCAGCCTGGTTGCTAAAGCACAGATCAGTCCGATTAGCTGGACCTTTACCGCTGTTAAAACAGGGGATAAAATGTACGATCTGAAAATGGTGGCTACCATTCAGGATAAATGGCATTTGTATTCCCAGACCCAGCCCGAAGATGCGGTCATTATGCCCACCAGTTTTGTGTTCAATGCCAACCCTCTGCTGAAACTGGAAGGAAAGATTCAGGAACTGGGGAAGATGGAAAAATTCACGGATAAATCTTTGGGGATTTCAGCAAATCAGTATGCAGGAACCGTCACTTTTATACAAAAGATAAAGCTAAAGACCAATGCCAAAACAAAACTGACGGGTACCGTGGAATACCAGACCTGTGATGATAAGAAGTGCCTGCCTCCAAAAAAAGTGAACATTTCCGTTGAAGTGAAGTAAACGGAATGAGATCATATAGAATATATTCAAACGAGTTCTCTGTAGAACTCGTTTATTTTTAAAATAACTGCTATGGCTTGCTGCAAAAGGTTTCTTCCTTTTTTCTTTTTATTGCTGATTCCGGTTCGTTTTCTCTTCTCACAAGACAGTACGGGTTTAAAGGGTTGGACAGTAGAGAGTAAAAAAACCGGTAATGGAAAATATGAATTGTTTTTCAATTTGCCGGATGTACAAGGCTGGCAGCTCTATGCACCAAACCAGTCGCCGGGAGATGTGAAAACAGTAGAAATAATTTTTACGGATACCGCTATAAAACAGGAAGGTGATTTTATCCTTACCACTCAACCACAAACTATTAAAAGCAGCATCTTTGAAACAGACCTGGCTGTTTTTGATAAAAATGCTTCCTGGAAAGTAAAGATTGCAATCAAGGGAATTGTACCGGCCCGTTTACAAGGAACCATGCTCTACACTTATGGTAAAGGGGAAGAATATAATCCTTCCACGATATTCGCCTTTAATGTGCCTCTGGAAGGGGGAGTGGCTTCTTCCTGGAGTCCGAAAATGGCATCCATTGATCTGGCTAAACCGGTGAATGATTGCGGGGATGAAGGCACCACCGGAAAAAGCATTGCTTCTATTTTTTTATTGGGCCTTCTGGGCGGTTTAATTGCCCTGCTAACACCCTGTGTATTTCCAATGATTCCGGTTACAGTCACTTTTTTTACCAAGAAGTCACAGGACCGCAAGCAGGGAATATTCAATGCCATGATGTATGGCTTGTTTATTTTTCTGATCTATACAGCAATTACTATCCCATTCCATTTTGCAGACAATGCCAAAAGCGAGGTATTCAATAATATTTCCACCAACGTATGGCTGAACCTGTTTTTCTTTGCCATATTCGTCCTCTTTGCGCTTTCATTCTTCGGCTTATTTGAAATCACCCTGCCTTCAGGTATTGCCAACCGGGCTGGTTCCAAATCGGGATTGGGTAATCTGGGGGGTATATTTTTTATGGCCGCTACCCTGGCCATCGTTTCATTCTCCTGTACCGGTCCCATCCTCGGTACCCTGCTCGTAGGTCAGTTGCAGGAAGGTGCCTGGCCATTAACAGCAGGTGCTGCGGGATTCGGATTGGCATTGAGCTTGCCCTTTGCATTGTTTGCCATGTTTCCAAACTGGTTGCAGTCCTTGCCCAAATCCGGCGGATGGATGACAACTGTAAAAGTTGTATTGGGATTTGTGGAACTGGCACTGGCTGTCAAATTTCTGGCCAATGCAGATAATGTTAAGCAATGGGGAATTCTGAAACGCGAGATTTTTGTAGGGCTTTGGGTCATCATCGGATTACTTACCACCTTATACCTGGCCGGGGTCTTTCATAAAAAAGCAGATGGACCTAGGAAGAAATTGTCACTGATCCGTATCGGATTCATGTTGGCATTTGCTACGTTCACCATCTACCTGGTTCCTGGTTTACTCAATTCCAGGATGGCATCCCTGAAATTATTAAGCGGATTTCCACCTCCTGTTTCTTACAGTATTTATAAGCACCATGTACTGCATGCAAAAGGAGTTCAACCGATCGTCAATGATTTTCAGGCGGCAATAGATAAGGCAACCAAAGAAAATAAACCCCTGTTGCTGGACTTTACCGGCTGGGCTTGTGTGAACTGCCGAAGGATGGAGGAAAAAGTATGGACCAACGCTGAAGTAGATTCGCTGATGCGGACAAAATTCGTGGTCGTTTCACTCTATGTGGATGAAAGAACAAGATTGGCCGTGAAGGACCGGGTAACATTTACCAATGCTGCAGGAGAAGAAGAAACCATTGAAACGGTAGGAAATAAATGGACTGCTTTTCAGAAGGAAAATTTCGGAGCCGTATCACAACCTCAGTATGCGATTTTGAGTCCGGATCAGCGATTACTCACGAAAACAAAATTCTATACACCGGATCCAGGTGAATTTGTGAACTGGTTAAAATGCGGACTGGAGGCCTATGATAAAATAAGAAAGTAAAGAAGCGTTCTTGAATAAGTTTAAAAAAAATCCCGTTTCGGCATTACGAAACGGGATTTCAATTTGGTGTCATTCTGTACCAGCCTTCCGGAATATCCCGCCGGCAAAGGC
>DAORJS010000425.1:0-2665 GCA_035439185.1 Chitinophagaceae bacterium | reverse complement strand
TCGAACTGCTCATTCAGTTGCAGGTCCAGGCTATCGGAGCTTTTCAGCAGGCGCAGACTGGCCAGGATCTGTTTGTACAAATGAATTTTGAGATTGGAGAGCTGGGGCTTGGTCACATCTCCCAGTTTTTTCAGCAAGGACTTTTCGTCATAGTCATTTTGCTTGTCCAGGGCATCAAATAACCGAACGATTTTCAGGTCGGTATTGCCCGAACTCCGGTTGATATAGAGCTTGAAATGGCGTTTTTCGGCCTTTTCGAGAGACTTGATGAGTTGAAAAAGTATATCGTTTGAACGGTTGGGCATCATGCCGGGTTTTAGCTGAAATCCGCTCCCAGTAAGCCTTTCACCGTTTGATATCCTCCTTAGGCATGCTGAAATACTGCCGTAATTGGTTTGAAGGATAAAATGCGGTGGCCTACTTTTGAGTCAGAAGATTAAAACATAGGCAAACAATCGTTAGGAGGCAAGCTACCCCGGTTGTTAAATGGGGCGTCAGAGGTCGAAGCAAAGGTAAATTTTAATCTTCTAAAATCCCGATCAAACGGGAGTATCCAACCGCATTTCGAAGATTTTCATATGGCAAGCAATCGTTAGAGGTCAGTCCGTTTCTACGGAAGGACCTTTTTTGTTTAAAGGCAGGCCAAGTTAAGATTTTCTTAACAGCTGCAAAATTTTCTGCCCTGTTTTTTTAAATTCTCTATCTCCGCTGTCTATTGCTTAAATAATAACAATCGTTAGCTTTCTCTCCGGTTTTTTGATTCGTTTATCTTCACGGTATAATATATATACCATGGCTGTACGCATATTTATCACCGGTGGCACATTCGACAAAGAATACAATGAAATAACCGGTCAGTTATTTTTCAAGGATACGCATATGCATGAACTGCTTGAAAAAGGAAGATGCCAGGTGCCGGTAGAAATACGTACGCTGATGATGATTGACAGCCTGGAAATGACTGATGGCGATCGTTCCCTGATTGCCCATCAATGCCATAGTTGTGAGGAAACACAGATTGTGGTAACTCATGGTACGGATACGATGAGTGAAACCGCCAAAATACTGGCGGAAAAAATAAAGAACAAAACGATTGTACTCACCGGAGCGATGATCCCCATCAAATTCGGCAGCTCGGATGGATTATTTAACCTGGGTAGTGCACTTGCTTTTGCACAATCATTACCACATGGCGTGTATGTAGCCATGAACGGAAGGTATTTTCATTGGGATAATGTGAGGAAGAATAAGCAGACGGGGGTTTTTGAGGAGATTAAATAGAAATTCGAAGTAGTAAGTTCGAAGTACGAAATGAGTTAACCTGAATCAGTAGAGGGTTGATTGGTTTAACCGCCCGCAAGGCCCTGCGGGCGGTTAAGTTTATCTCTGCGTAAACGCTGCGCTCTCATTTCTCCGCGGTGATGTTCTCACCTCCCAAACACATACCGATGCCTTTGAAAATACTCTTTTGCTCCTTCAAATCTCACCAGTTTGGTAATTGAAAATGTTTTATCTCCTATGATCAGGATATGCCGGAAGCGGGCGGATTTATTATCATTTCCGTCAACTCCGCTGCTTTCCAGTATCAGTTGCAGGTTGCCATCATCCAGCACTTTTCTCTCCACCAATATCATCTCATTTAACATTCGTCCATCATCACTGATAGTATAACGGAATTTTTTATTCTTATCAGGCTCGGCCGTATAATACAAATACTGATCATAACTATTCTCACCTGCAAATTCAATCAACGCATTAGCCGGAATTCGCTCCGTTTTATTGCTTGTATAATCCAGGTAGGTCAGGGTACCGGTCCATTTACCGGTTATGGGCATAAAATCTTTCTGACTGATCACCATTTGTGAAAAGCTGTGCATCTGCAAAGCCAGCAAGAAACTTATAAAAATTGCTTTCATGATTAATTGCTCGCTTTAGTGATTGAAAAATGTTGTTTCTCTTCGGCTGTCACTTCATAAACCGGCTTATCAGTTTTTCCTTCCTGATAAAACCGGGTTCCTACCGGCACTGTTTCTTTTACAGAGCCATAAGCTTTCAGATCAACACCATAAGATCCCTTGCCTGGAAACTTTACGACCAATTCCATCCATTGCCCGGTTTCATTCTTTATTCTTACCTGTACTCTTTTAAGATCGGTCATGACCGGTTCTGATGGCTGGTTTTTATACCGGATCTCTCCATTACCGTCAATCCCGGAGCCAGGCTCTGATCTGCCTTCATTTTGATTCACCACATCACCATTGCCGCTGCCATTGGCGATAAAACTATTCGGGCTATTGATGAATACATCTCCATTTCCGGATTTCTGTACAATCACTTTAGCCGCTATTAATTCACCAGCTTTCAAATCCCCATTTCCGGCTTTTTCAATATTCAGTTCCTCCACTTTTCCACTCAGGATGATATCACCATTCCCTCCGCCTTTAATTAATAATGACTGGCCGCTGATACCAATGATACTGATATCACTGTTGGCAAAATGTTTTAACCCTTTGAGTTCAGGCATACTGATTTTTATGTTGATATTGGTTGCTTCGATATACATCCGGTTATTTTCATTTCCTTCCAGCTCCATTTTCAGTTCTCCGTTATTATTTGAAACCCGCAAGAGGCTGTTCAGGTTATCATCAATGCTAACTGATACTGC
>DAORJS010000424.1:0-2687 GCA_035439185.1 Chitinophagaceae bacterium | reverse complement strand
ATGCTAATTGTTCCAGGGTAAGTGCATACATGAAACGGTTGGAATGGTTCATCAGCAGTCCTGTCTCTTTTCCGGCTTTGCCGGAAGGCTGTCTTAACTGGCGGGCCAGTCTTTTCCATTTCCATTGTTTGAAAAACCGGAGGAGCATAAAAGGGTTCAGGATTTTTTCCAGATGATTCTTCCTACTTTTCCTTTGCCGCCGGCGAGATAAACAGCATTACCCAGTTTGGAAGCCCGGCACACATGAAAACCTTCCTTGCTGATCCATACCCAGGTTTTCCCGCCATCGGTGGTTTGATCAACACCATTCAGTCCGCAGGCAAAAGCTTCTGTTTTTGAAAAATACTCAACTGAACTCCGGTAACCATGCGGAGCAACAAGCGGAGCTAGCCAGGTTTCACCGCCATCATTACTGTAAAAACAATTATTGGTTCTGGATGAATCTGCATTAAAATCTCCACCAACCACGAGCATTTTTTTGCCGCCTTTCATTTTAAAATGATCCCAGACCGCAATGGAGTTGGCGCCGGTGGTTTCTTTACCCTGTATAATTGGTAAGAGGATGGGATCTTTTTTTGAAAACATTCTGGAACGGGTACCACCACTCACAAAAACGGCTTCATCTTTATCCAGTACCCTGATATTGGTGCCACTGGCTGCAAAGCAGGCTTCTCCACTGTCTGCCATGGGTCTTTTATCCATAGGAAGATCCTTCCAGGTATTTCCACCATCAAAGGTTCTTACCATAAAAAAACGTCCTTCCAGCGGATCACCAATCACAATGCCCGACTGATCATTCCAGAATTCCATGGCATCCAGGAACATTCCCTTTGTTTTATTTTCATACACTACTTTCCAGCTTTCACCGCCATCGGTTGTTTTAAGAATATAGGCCGGATCAGCCACACTCATGATAATAGCAGTACTGGCATCAAAAGCTTCGATGTCACGGAAATCGTTTTTTTCAAAACCGGTCACGGTACGCCATTGCCAGGTTTTGCCGCCATTGGTGGTACGGCCCACGGTACCATTGCTGCCACTGACCCAAACCACATTATCATTCACCACACTCAGTCCGCGCAGACTGGAATTAGTGCCGGAACTCAGTATTTCCACATCAGCCTGCTGGGCATACAGCGGGGCGGAGGATAAAAGCAAAAGAAAAATTTGAAACAGATTTTTAAACATAAAACAACTTAAGATTCACAAGCTAATCAGATTACCTGATATTTTACCATGGTTCTTTTACTGCTGCCGTCTTCCAACAGTTCCATCACCGCAAAAGCGGGTTCAAATTCCTGAAAAGCACCTTTCCACCAGTTACCGGAAACAGCGCCATTGCAGTAGTATTTGATTCCGAGGTAGTCAATTTCTTCCTGTAAATGAATATGTCCGCTGATACAGGCCCTGATATTCGGATAATTGCGGAAGAGTTTTTTTAATTGCAGAAAATCAGTGTGCATCAGGTTTCTTTTCACCAGCAGATCTCCATTGGTCTCTGTTTTATCAAAAAACAATCCGGCACAGATCGAGAGAATCGGAATATGAGAGATGATACAGATATGCTGTTCTTTGGGGGTCAGACTAAGTTCGGACTGTAACCAGTTCATCTGTTCTTCATCCAGCCGGGCAATATATCCACCGGCCGGGTTTAACTGGGTACTGTCCAGCACTATCAGTTTCCAGTTCCCTTTTGTAAAACTGTAATAGCGGCCGGGCATCTGCAGGATTTCCTGTACCCAAACCTTTCCGTATAATTTATCCTGATCGGGTAAACTGCCGGGAATAGCCGCCGGATCTTTTTTATAAAACCATCCCCAGATATCATGGTTGCCAATTGTATGATAAACAGGCAGGCTGTTTTCTTTCTTCAGCAAAGAAGTAAAGAGGTCCCATTGTATCTGTGTTTTTTGTTTATCAGCTTCCAGCGCATCCATGATGGCATCTCCGCCGTTGACAATGAAGTCAACCGGTTTTTTCAATGATTGTACCTGTTGAAATGCCTTCGCCATTCCGGTCTCGGGGATGGACCCGGGTTTTAGATGGATATCGCTGAGATGAGCAAAGCGGATTGTTTTTTTCGGCGCTTCATTGGCAAATGAAGCGGAGGGGAGCCAGGCTGCACCGATAACGGCCGCGCTGTTCTGCAGGAATGATTTTCTTTTCATACGGGAATATTGAACCCGATTGAGGAAGCGAAAACCGGGTGGTTTTATTTGAGCTGTGTCTGTAATTCTTCCTTGCTTACAATGCCCTGTTTACGCCAGACTTCTTTCCCTGATTTGTAAACGATGAAAACCGGAATTGGTTCTATATTCATTTCCTTCATCAGGTTGGTTTGCACCCCGGCATCCACTTTTACAAATACAAAATCAAGTGATTTGTCGTTTTTCAGTTCCTCCAGTACCGGGTTCATTTTTACACAGGGAGGGCACCATTGTGCTCCAAAATCAACCAACACCGTTTTATTGGCAGGGATTGATGCTTTGTATTGCTCCATACTCATCTGGGGTTCATTGCTGGCTCCTTCAACGGATTTATTCTCCCTTTTCCAGGCATTCATGCCACCCAGCAGTTCCACCACGTTTTTAAAGCCATTGTTGCGCATCCAGCTGGCAGCCGCATGACTGCGTCCACCGGCGAGACAATAAATGTAAACGGGTTTGTCTTTGTCCACATATTGAATC
>DAORJS010000423.1:0-2690 GCA_035439185.1 Chitinophagaceae bacterium | reverse complement strand
ACAATAACTTTGCATCAGCATTGCAGGCGGGCCATTTGACCTGCCTTTTTATTCATCAAAAAAACATGCTTTGGACAGCAGCCCCTTACCAGGCTTTGTAACTGATCACCTGCTTTATTTTTTACTGGCAGCCAATCCGCAGGCTACCACTTTTCTGGCTGTGGCCCTCCTGGTCATGCTGCTCCTTATTTTTACCATCTCGGGTGCGGAAGTGGCTTTATTCTCCTTAAATCATAAGGACCTGAATATGCTGAAGACCAAACAGCATGCATCTGCCAAAAGAATTGTTGGCTTACTCGAAGAACCCAAAGAAGTATATGCTTCTCTGCTCATTGCCGGCACATTTGTCAATATCTGTATCATCGTACTGGCTAATTACCTGATCAATCAGTTTTTACCGCTGGATAAAATCGGTAGCATCGGTTCATTGATGATCAAAGTCCTGAGCATTGCCTTTGTGCTTGTGTTTTTCGGAAAGATATTACCCAAGGTATGGGCCACTCAAAATATTCTCCGCTTTGCCTATGGTGCTTCTTTTACTGTGGAAGCCCTGCATTTATTATTGAGAAGGATCAGCCGCTGGATCGTTTCACTGGCCGATGGCATTGGCAAAAGAGTGGGCGCCAATCGCTCCGATGCAATGAGTCTGCAGGAACTGGATGAAGCCATTGATATCAAAACCGATGAAGAGGCATCTCCCGAAGAAAAGAATATCATGAAGGGGATTGTGAAATTCGGGAATATCAGTGTTAAACAAATCATGCGGAGCCGGCTGGATGTAAGCGGGGTGGATTATCAGTCTGGATTTACAGATGTAATCCGCCGGGTGGAAGAACTGCATTATTCCCGTTTGCCGGTGATGTACCGCAATAGCCTGGATGAAGTAGCCGGGATTATTAATACCAAGGACCTGATTCCTTTCCTGCATGAAGGAGATGATTTCAACTGGCATCAGCTGATGAGGCAACCTTATTTTGTTCCGGAGACAAAACTGATTGAAGACCTGCTGAAAGAGTTTCAGCAAAAAAGAATTCATTTTGCCGTGGTGGTGGATGAGTTTGGAGGCACCAGCGGTATTGTAACCATGGAAGATATTCTGGAAGAAGTGATCGGGGATATCCGGGATGAATTTGATGAGGAAGAAAGCGGAAATAAAAAACTGGATGACCTGAATTATTTATTTGAGGGCAAGACCATGATCCATGATATGTGCAAACAAATGAAACTGCCCATGGATACTTTTGACGGAGTGAGGGGAGAAAGTGAATCATTGGCCGGACTGGTACTGGAACTGGCGGGTGAATTTCCAACCGTGAATACAGTATTGAGCGCGGGTGATTTTGACTTTACCGTAACCCAGGCAGATAATAACCGCATCCGTCAGGTAAAAGTGACTATTAAACCGAATCTTACAGTATGAAATCAGTCTGCCGGTATTCCGCCTTTATTTTATTAGTGATGGTCCTGCTTGCGGCCTGTAACAGCGATTATTCAACCGGGAAAAAGAAAGGCTATTTTAAAATTGATTTTCCGGAGAAAAAATACCAGCTATTCGACCGGCCAGGTTATCCCTATACTTTTGAATACCCGGTCTATGCCAATGTGGTGAAGGATTCTACATTTTTTGATGACAGGGCCGGTGACTGGTGGGTGAATATTGATATCCCCCGTTTTGCAGGCAGGATCCATGTGAGTTATAAACCGGTGAATGCGCAAAACAATTTTGATTCACTGGTAAGGGATGGTTTTAAAATGGCTTATAAACAGCACGTCAACATGGCTACGGGGATTAATGATAGTCTGATGCGTACGCCCAATGGCGTGGAAGGAATTTATTTTTCTCTCGGTGGAAATACAGCCACGGCCAATCAGTTTTTCCTGACTGACTCCACCCGGCATTTTTTAAGAGGGGCCCTTTATTTTGATGCGGCACCCAATGCGGATTCATTGGGTATTGTCAATGATTTTCTGAAAAAAGATCTGTTGCACCTGATCAATACCCTTCGCTGGAAAGAGATGGTTCCGCAATAAAAAACCCCGGCAATGCTGCCAGGGTGGGTATGGATTGGATAAGGCTGTCTGAAACTATTCTTTGGATGCGGATTTCTTTGGTTCCTTCTTTACTTGTTCAATCAGTACTTCTTCTTCAGGCATACGGCCACGACTGAAAAATTCCTTTCTAACTTTTTTCTTCTTCACCACTTTGTTTTCACTGGCCGGTTCGGGACGGTCGGTAGTATTTTCAATGGCTTTTACCGATGACACTGTTTTTTCTTCTTCACTCACCGGTTCGATTACCGGGATGAGTTCCTCCTTGGGTTCAGTCTTTATTTTTTTATTAACGACTTTCTTTTCCTTTACCACCGGGGTGCTGGACTTTTCTTCGGCAATAACCGTTTTTTCTTCAGTTGGAGTGACAGCTACAGCTTTCTTTTCTTCTTTATACATGTCCTGGAAAGCTTTTTTCTGATGGGTTTGTTTATAATCTACAAACCCGTAAATACTGGCGCCGATCATTAAAGTGGCACCGACATACAACATTGATTTCATGGCGATGATTTTTAAACGTTTAAAAATGGGGTGAGCTATCTAGATAGAAAATGATTTTAAATAATTCCGGCTCTGTTTCCAGATAATCCATTCCGCAAAAAGCATATTCCCCACCACACTGATCCAGAGAGAGAGCTCAT
>DAORJS010000422.1:0-2702 GCA_035439185.1 Chitinophagaceae bacterium | reverse complement strand
ATCCGCAAAAGTTACCGCAATGGTCTGGCTGTAGTACCTGTTGAAAGAGATGCCTGTGGTGGTTGCTTCAATGCCATCCCTCCTCAGAAGCAAAGTGAAATCCGCCAGCATAAAAAAGTAATGATCTGTGAAAACTGCGGCAGGATCCTGGTGGATGAAGACCTGAACAGCAGAGTGAATATTGACTGATTGAACATCTGAAATATCAATGGCCAGCTTCTCCTGAAGCTGGCTTTTTTTTGGCAGTTTTCCTCATTTGTTTACAGGATTGTTTCTATTTCAGTCCAATCAATTAAATTGCCGCTATGCTGACCCGGTTATTCATACAGAATTATGTGATCATTGATGAACTGGAAATCCGTTTTTCCGGAAAACTGAATGTGATCACGGGGGAAACCGGAGCCGGTAAATCAATTATCGCCGGTGCCCTGGGGCTGATACTGGGTGAAAGGGCAGATATCAGTTCTCTGTTGAATAAAGAAAAAAAATCAGTGATTGAGGGCATCTTCAGCATTGCAGGGAAAAAAGCCGTACTCCATTTCCTGCGCCAACAAGAACTCGATGAACTGGAAGAACTCACGATCCGCCGCGAAATAGCCGCCACCGGTAAAAGCCGGGCCTTTATCAATGATACACCGGTTACCTTGTCTCAATTACAGGAACTGAGCAGCCTGCTGGTTGATCTTCACCAGCAGTTTGATACCCTGGACCTGGCCCGGCAGGATTTTCAACGGGAAGTACTGGATGCATTGGCTGGTCATTCCAGCCTGCTCGATGAATACCAGCTGGTCTGGAATGAATGGAAACAATTACAGGAAACAACCAGCCGCCTCAAAGAACAGCAACTGCAATTTGAAAAAGAAGCAGACTATAACCGGTTTCAGTTTAATGAACTGGAAGAAGCAGCCTTCAGGGAAAATGAAATTGAGGAAGCGGAGGAAGCTTTGAAGCTGCAACAAAATGCAGAAGGAATCAGATCGGCGCTGAACAAAGTAAACGAGGCCTTATCCGGAAGTGAATCCCCCCTGGTGCAGCAACTCAAATCCATGTTACATCAGTTGCAGCCCTTCGGTCATTTCCATCACAGCTTACCGGAAATCCTGCAGAGGATGCAATCAGCCCAGATAGAGTTACAGGATATTGCTGCAGATCTGGAGAGAATCAGTGAGCAGGTGCAGTTTGATCCGGAAAAAGCAGCCCATCTCAGTGAAAGAATTTCATTGGGATACCGGCTGCAAAAAAAGCATGGGGTAACCGATACCGGCGGATTGCTTTCCATCCGCGCATCACTTGAAGAAAAATTACAGGCCGTGCTGAATATTGCGGCCGATATACAACAAAAGGAAAAAGAAACAGCTGATTCATTAGCGAAAGCGACCACCCTGGCAGATCGCCTGACTGCAGGAAGAAAAAAACAAATCAAACCACTTGAAGAGAAAGTGAATAAGCTGCTCAAACAGGTGGGGATGCCCAATGCGCAATTGAAAATTGCACTGACTCCAAACGAATCATTGAATCAGGCTGGAAAAGATACTATTGTATTTCTTTTTAATGCCAATATACCGGCTGGCACCAAAGGGGAAACCGGTAATGGTTTTGCTCCGGTGAGTAAAGTGGCCAGCGGGGGTGAACTCAGCCGCCTGATGCTTTGTATTAAATCATTGGTGGCCCAATCTGTTGACCTGCCCACCATGATCTTTGATGAGATTGATACCGGTATTTCCGGAGAAGCAGCCCGGCAGGTGGGAATCATATTGAAAGAACTGGCTGAAAAAAGACAGATCATCTGTATTACCCATCAGCCCCAGATTGCCGGTAAAGCTGCGGCTCATTTTTTTGTGTACAAAGAGATCATCAACGATAAAGTGAAAACCAATATCCGGCTGCTCAGCACGGATGAAAGAATCACCAGCATCGCCAAAATGCTCAGCGGGGAAAAACCGACCGCTGCCGCACTTGAGAATGCCCGGGAAATGATTATGAACTAAAATCGGAAAACAACCTTTTTCCGGTGTAAAGCACCTCTTCAATTTTCGTATCTCTACTTCCCTGACCATGAAAAAGCCGCAATCCGGCACCTGGTTTCAGCCTGCTGCACGGTTGTTGTAATACATACAACGGAACGAATCACCCTAACAACTAAAATCCGTATTTATGAAAGCGCCAAAACCTCTTTTACTGGCCGGATGGCTGGTCCTGCATCAAATGGCCTTTGCCCAGTTACAATGGTACCAGAATCAGGATGGACAAAATATCTCTCCCTTTGGTACTTATGCCAGCTCCATATTTCCTCTCGGCAGTCATTCCTTTGTAGCCTGTTATCAATGGCAGGTCAATAATGATGAATACAGCTGGAAGGTTTCCAAAACAGGTACAAACGGAACAGAGCTAAACAGTTTTTTTGTAAGCGGTATCATGGCCCAGGCCGAGATCAGGGTAGGGCGTGACCAGACGGTATATGTATTAAAAAGAAGCTATCCTTACGGACAAAACCCGGAGTACAAACTCTTCCGCCTGGGCAGCAATCTTTCATTGATAGCTGAAAAACTGATCAGTTTGCCCGGAGATTTTGGTATCATCAATCTCAACGCCTTTGAAATCGATAATGATGGAAATGTTTATCTCGCCGGAGATGGCCAGTATCCTGACGGCCCCTCTGTGAGTATGGCTTCATTTGTCATGAAGACCAGTAAAAATTTTGT
>DAORJS010000421.1:0-2703 GCA_035439185.1 Chitinophagaceae bacterium | reverse complement strand
GGGAGATTAGTAGGTTTGGCCGCCTCCTCCCGAAAACGATAGCTAACCGTAGATTCCTCTGTTCCCTCGCAGGTGGTCAGGGCTGAAAAGTCTTGACCACATTTTAATCTAATTCGAGTGACAAGAATTGTGTTGGGTCTAAGGTGATAATCTTCTTAGCAGGGGACAGCACCGAAAAAGACAACCAACAAATTCCTCTGTTTTCTCGCAGGTGGTCAAGCCTAACATTAAGATACTTGACCACATTTTTAAAACATTACGGTAGCAAAAAGTTTTGTCAGGTCTAGGGGGTTGAAGGTTGAAGGCCGCCCCGAAAACGATAACGAACAGTAAACTTAACGCTTGCCGTTTTAAACAAAAAGAGGTGAATTTGGATAAACGCAACAAGGATTCCAACTCATGAGCGTCCAAAAAATGTCACCCTTTTCACACCCGCCCCTGAACCCAATCAGGGGCATTTTTATTTTCAAAAGAAATAACGCAAAAATTCAAAAAATGAAAATAGATAAATAATTCTAAAAATTTGTTACTTAAAATTTAATTCTAAGCCAAACCATGCAACCTTCGCAATAATTCATATATCAATTAGTTATGATAAATGAAGCCCGGAAAATCGCCAAACATAACCCAAACCCAATCACCCCAATACCTTAGATTATATAGGTATAGGGTAGTATAGGAAATTATTACCTAATATAATGCTCTCCCTTAAATCATACACCAGAAAAACTTATTCGAACGAACCTACTCCTACCCTGTTTAGGTTCCCTAGTTTTATGTTTGTGTTGGTTGCGATTGTAGTACTCCCATCCTGTCAGTCATTTCAGGCTCCGGAGTTTAAAAATGTGGATAATATCAGGCTGGGAAAAATGGGAAAAAAGTCAAGCTCCATCCTGGCTGATGTCTGGTATTACAACCCTAACCGAACCCGGCTAAAGCTGAAATCGGCAAAAGGTGAAGCCTGGATGGATGAAGTATATCTCGGACGTTTTGAAGTAGACAGTGCGGTAAATATACCCGCTCAGGGCAATTTCCGACTCCCGGTAATACTCGATGCAGATATGAATAAACTGCTACAACATTCACTGACTGCTGTACTGAGCAAGGAAGTCCGCATCAGGATCAAGGGATCAGCGAGGGTCGGGAAAAGTCCTTTCTTTATTAATTACCCGATTGAATATGAGGGGAAACAAAGACTCGATCAGCTGATGATTAAAAAGTAAGCTTACAGCATTCCCTTGTCTGAATTTGGATATGAATAGTGGAGATGTACCCGCTCCTTTGTATGTTTATTAAGGAATAATAACCTTTTCTATTGCTGGGCAGGAACGGGAGCAGGTTTGGGTTTGGGATGCGACCCTCCGTCTTCCGCTTTTTTACAAGGTTTAGGCAGCCTGTTATATGCATCTTCAGCAGCCGGTACATCATCGGCATCATATCCGCAATTGGCGATATAGGCCTTGATTTCTTCGATATTGATCCGGTCGGTTACAAATTTAACCTTGGTCTCTCCTTTTCTGTAGTTCACCAGGATCTCCAACACCCCGTCATAAGGCTTTACATAAGATTCAATCCGTTTTTTGCAATTTTCGCAAAGTGCGTTGGGCGTCTTAATGATCGCTGTTACAACCGGTTTTACCTGAGCAGCGGCCGCCATGGTAAAAAGACCGAAACAGAAAGCAAGGGCAATTTTTTTCATATTCATAAGAATGTTTTTCCGGGAAAAAAGCTGCAAACGGGATCAGACTTTAACCGAACCTTTCCAGTTGGCCGGATCCACCCGCCATTGAAGTAATAATTCCTGCTGATCAGCAGCGATCATCCCTCTTTCTATCGCTAATCCGATCAGGGTAGGATAATCAGTTAAGGAATAGTATGTCAATGAAGCCTTTTCAAATGCCTGATCCGCCTGTGAAAACCCGTAAGTAAATATTCATGCCATACCCACCACTTCAAGCCCCTGCTCCTTTAACACATCGACTACCTGCAGGCTGCTTTTTCCGGTAGACACCAGGTCTTCAATCACCACCACTTTCCGGCCTTTCTCATAATATCCTTCAATCTGGTTGCCCAGGCCATGTTCTTTGGGCTTGGGCCGGACATAGATATAAGGCAATTTCAGCTGATCTGCCGCCATTGCTCCCCAGGCGATTCCGGCGGTAGCCACACCAGCCAGTAGTTCGGCATCCGGAAACTTTTCAAATATCACATTACACATTTCCGACTTGATAAAATCCCGGATATAGGGAAAGGAAAGTACTTTCCTGTTATCACAATAAATAGGGCTTTTCCATCCACTCGCCCAGGTAAAAGGCTGATCAGGGCTTAACCGGACAGCGTTTACCTGTAACAATTTTTCGGCTACGGCGCTTGCATCATTCATACCACAAAGTTAAAGGTGTAACCCATAAGAACAGCGGCACGCTGCTGTTCCGTTGGATGGATTTTGAAAGTACCCCTCATGGCCTTCGGCTGATTTGCTGTAACTTAGGACAAACTCAGGCCAGACAAACCCGGTTAACTACATGTACATCAAAATATATTTCGATAATAAACCACTTTTTCTCTGCGATGCCATCGATGAAACAATCACTCCCTATGTTCATCATGATGATGCCGTTTTCATTGATGAACTGAACAGTCATACCGTCAAGTCCATGATCCATGAAATGCAGGTGGATAAAGTTCATGCGGGGGTATTCC
>DAORJS010000420.1:0-2704 GCA_035439185.1 Chitinophagaceae bacterium | reverse complement strand
GTATGTCAACATTATCCGAACAATTTCAATCCCAGGGCTACCTTGTTCTGGAGCACTTTGTTCCGCACAAGGCCTGTGATATACTGATGATGCGCGCGGAAGACCTGGCTGCGGATTTTGATTACAAAGGCCATCCCTCCGTTTTTCAAACTTCGGAACAGACTAAAAGTGCAGATGATTATTTTCTGGATTCGGGAGATAAAATTTCTTTCTTTTTTGAAAAAGACGCATTCGACGAAAAAGGAGAATTGAAGCAGGATCTTTTTCATTCCCTGAATAAAATCGGGCACGCCTTGCATGATATTGATCCGGTCTTTAGTTCCTTTTCCCGCTCTCAGGAAATGCAGGAGCTGGCGTTTGCACTCGGACTGACGGATCATGTACTCATTCAAAGCATGATGATATTCAAACATGCTAAAATCGGCGGTAAAGTAGATGTTCATCAGGATGCGACTTTTCTTTACACCGAACCACAATCCTGTATCGGTTTCTGGTTTGCATTGGAAGATGCGATGATTGAAAATGGCTGTCTCTGGGCTGCAGCAGGAGGTCATCAGACCAGTCTGCGCAGCTGGTTCAAAAGAAAACCAGAGGGAGGAACTGAAATGCATATCATCGATGAGCAGCCTTATAATATCAATGCCATGAGACCACTTGAAGTACCCAAGGGAAGCTGTATCATTCTTCATGGTTTGCTTCCTCATTACAGCTTACCAAATACCAGCGGTAAATCCCGACAGGCCTATGCCATTCATACGATCAGCCGGGAAGCCAGATACCCTTCAGCAAACTGGTTAAGAAGGGACTTATCATCTCTAAAGAGTTTTAAGGAATCAGACAAATAAATTTCTTTGACATAAATCAAACCTTTGTTTATGTCCTTCATTCTCAGCATCTAATCAGAAAAATTAAGAGGAATATAACCATTCATTACCGGGATATATGATTACATGAATCAAGTCAGGACTTTGAGCTGTACATTCGCCGCGCCGGTTATCAAAGCGGCACTACATATCGCAATGAATAAGTTTTTACTGAGCATTTTTGGTCTGGTTTTTTCATTGACAATCAACGCACAGACTCCGGAAGATTTCCCTACCATTTTTGATAAAACGTCTTCCAAAGTCATTCTGCCTCCGGCAATAAAGATGCTGGAAGAAAGTAAGAAACTGATGGTGCAACAGCCTGAAAAACTGAAATACCTGAATGGCCCGGGAGAGGCGCAGGGAATTGCACCAGCATTTGCCAGGATCAAACTGGAACCTAAAACTGTTCGCAAGGCAGCCGATGCTGATTATATTTTGAGAATCAGCACACCCGGATTGAGTTATACCAATTCTGCACCTGTTTATATTTCCGAAAACAGACCAGCTACTTATTTTGCTCCTGCAGCTGCCATCAAGGGTTTTATTTTCAACATAAGATATGTATTGCCCGTAACGGTGGAGCTGGTCAATAAATCAGGTACTGTTGAAAAAACATTTCAGTTTGCCACTGATTCCGCCACCATGATCCTGCATGCGAATTTCCTGCTGGATGTCAGCACTACCGAAGCCTGGAAGCCGGTGAAACTGACTGCTCCTTTTCCCACAGAACAGGCAGCCATGGAATATTTTAAAAAGAATGAAGTAGCTGTACAGAAAAGAATGGAATACAATTCCTGGTACTATACAGCAGAATATATTAAACAGGTATTGGAAATTGCCTATAATAATTATGAACTGCCACAAAGTTCATATTACAGTAAGGTTTTTATGAAAAAGGGTAAGTCCTATTATTCCGAACTTTCAGACGCAGTTGAAAAATTTTATGATGTGGTTGATGACCTGGATGATTCCAAGAAGGGCCCGGCCATGCGCGAGGAATTAAAAAAGAGCATGGCTTATTTTGATCAGCAGGTGGACAGTATCGGAAAATACGGACCCAAAGGACAAACGGTGGTACTAAGTAACGCCACCTGGTGCGCCCTGCTCAACGGAGAAAGAGAAAAAGCAGCGAATTATTTTACAAAATACTACCTGGTCGAGAATGAAGAGTATAATATGTTCGGCCCTTTCAAGGAGAATTACCTGGTCTATCACCTGCATGATGCTATGAAACAATCAGGATCCACCTTTGAGCCTGATGCTGATATTTCCTTCCTCACACCAGCTAAAACAGCTCCTGCCGGTATAGATCCCGCCCTGATCAATATTGCCCGAAAGGATGGAGAAGTGGAAAAATCAAACGGAGAGATGATCAAAGGACAAATTTCAATTGATTATGTTGGCAAAAACGGTGGTATTGTGGATCTTGACCTGGGTAAATCTGCCACGGTTTACTTTACTAAAAACGGGGGAGAGACTTATCAGTTTGCCAAGGTTAATAACACGAAACAGATCAGGATCGGTGACCGTGTATTTGAACCGGTTACACGTAAAACATCAGCTATTATGGGTGTGCTGAATGCCGCCGGTGGGGATTTTGGAAATACCTATTTCATGGAGCGCCTGTATGAAAAGAACGGATATGCGGTGTATCGTTACTGGGCGCCGGGTGAAATACTTCTGATTAAACAGAAAGATGATAAGGCAGTTGATTTCGGATCAGTGATTACACGACGTAAACTGGCTGATAAATTACTGGAATCTGCAAAAGGAGCAGAGGAATTTGTAAAGAGCAGTAATCTGAAAAATACATTGGAAGATGCGAAGAAGTTAGTGGA
>DAORJS010000419.1:0-2708 GCA_035439185.1 Chitinophagaceae bacterium | reverse complement strand
CTTTTGTTCTGAATAAATGAAGCCCCCTTAGTTCTGCATTGGTTAAGGCTTTCCGATCTCCTTCCAGAAACTGATCGAAGCGGCTCTTCCGGCTGATCACTGTCTTTTCAAAAAGGGCAATGGCACCGGTCATCCTGTCGGGATCGATCCGATCATCGCCATAGGCTTTTTTGAAAAGCTCCCGGTAGTTTTGATTCCTTCTCAATCTGATCATCACATCAGGCATATCACTGGCCATTTCCGTTTCACTGATAATAGGGGCGAATGCCTGATCCTGCAGGTCGCGGGAACGGCCATCCCAGAATAAGCGGCGATAAAACCAGGTATTGGCAATACTGGGTGAATTTCTTTTGGTCATCGCCCCTTCATGCCCAACTGCCTTTGCCCTTCCATCCGTCCAGTTCAGTTCAGGCTGATGACAACTGGAGCAACTGATTTTACCGGAGGCGCTGAGCCTGGGATCAAAAAATAATATTTTACCCAGCTGAATAATATCCTTCAAAGAATCTTCTTTCCCTGCGAGTGGACCCGGAGGCAGTGGACCTAATTCGGCCCATTTTACACCTTCGTCTATCATGGGTGCAGGCCAGTCAGCAGGATTCCGGGAATAAATTTCTCTTAAGCTTTCTTTCTGAAAGGACAAGAGCAACAAAACCGGAAATACAATGGAAAAAAGGACAAATGCTTTTCGCATGCAGCAAATATGCAAAAAAAGCAGCGGACAAATAATGACCGCTGCTATTCTTTATAATCTCAGTTTAACACCGCCGTTTATCACAAACCCATCCAGGGGCGCATAAATATCCCTGAACTGAGGGTTACTGATACTTCCGGTATAGATGGTATCAAAACGGGTTTGCCGGGTATCGAGAAAATTTTCAAAGTTGATATACAGTGAAATTTTTTTCCAAAGCCGCTCTATCATTAAACCGGTGATCCAATAGGCCTTACCGGTTTTTCCATCACTCAGTTGTTGGGGACTGAAATAATAAGCTTCCAGACCTGCTTTCCATTTTTCATCTGCTTCATACATTAATACTGTATTTAACCGGTGACGGGAAGTCAGAAAATTTTCTTTCTTCACGCTACCCTGATGCAGTTCTGCCAGGGTATAGGTATAACCCAGGAAGAGTTTGAAATCACGGTATCCCCATTTCAGATTTGTTTCCATACCACGACTGTCAAAATGCCCGCTTACATTGGTTAATCTGAAATAAATTCCTTGTGGCTGTAAAAGCAAAGGGTCAGCAATCCGGGTGTAGAAAAAGAGCTGGTTCAGGCTGAAACTGACATCCCCTCCTCCCAGTTTTGTCTGGTAATTAATATCCGCATTGATCCCATAACTTTTTTCCAATTGATTAACCGATTCGTCAACCGGCAATACATTACTGAATATTAGCCGCTCTGTTTCTTCTGTAAATATGCCCGGAGCCTTGTAACCCATACCTCCTCCGATCCTGGAAGAAAGTTTTGAAGTGAACCTGAACAAAGCAGATATCCTGGGAAGCAGCACAAAGCCATAATCCTTTACGGCATCACCCCGCAAACCGGACTCAATACTAAGTTTGCTGTTGGGTTTCCAGTTGTTCTGTACAAAAAAACCAACTGTCTGCTGCCGGTAACTGCGCAGGGGTACTGCAGTCATAGCCGTCTCTTTAAAATGATCGGTCAGCAGATTAAAACCGGTTATCCATTCCGATACCTCGCCGTGATTGGCATAGGTGATTTCCGTAAAACTGCTGTGTTGAATGCCGGCGAATAACTGTCCCGGAGAGAATATTTTTCTTTGAAAGTAACTGTAACTGTTTTTAACAGAAAGATGACTGCATTTTCCAAAATGATGTTGCAGATTAATCTGGCTGCTCAGCCGGTTGGAATGATTCGTTTCAAAATAACCGGCTGGATTTGCACCTCTGATATTGGACAGATCACCACCTGTTCTTTTTTCTGTACTGTAATTGATCCCTGCCATCAGATTTGTTTGATCAGAAAAAAAACCAAACCATTTCGGATTCAGTGTGTATCGTTCAAACTTTGGAATAGCAGTGAGCCCGAGATCAGCCGGATCATACGCTTTATTGCTGTTGCGTGAAGCAAAGAGGGTTAATCCGTTTTTTCCAAATTTCTTTCCATAAAAACCACTGCTGTTTAATCCACCTGCAGAAGTGGCATCAAAATGAAACTTAAGTTCCTGTTCCTCTTTCGGTGTTTTGGAAATCAGGTTAACCAGACCGGCAATAGCACCCCCACCATATAAAGTGGAGGCAGATCCCTTGATCACTTCAAATTGTTTCAGATCCAGGGGAGCGGTTTGCAGTAATCCCAATCCGCCACTGAAACCAGCGAACAATGGAAATCCATCCTTCAGCAGCTGGGTATACCGGCCGTCCAAACCCTGTATCCTGATGGACGCATTAGCTGAAGTGGCCGATGTTTGCTGGGTGGTAATCCCTGTACTCTCGTTCAGTACCATGCGGATATCACCGGGTTTCATGTTTGCTTTTTCATCCAGTTCTTCACCGGCCACAAACTCTACCCGGGTGGGAATATCCTGTATACTCCGGCTGCTTCTTGTACTCTGGATCACAACAGTTTCCTCTTCTTCTTCCTTTCGTTCCAGTTCTACCAGCAGGAAGGGTTCGGAGAAGGGAATTGTAACCATGATCTCTTTGACTTCGTACCCGATATGTGAGATGACGACAGGCATG
>DAORJS010000418.1:0-2721 GCA_035439185.1 Chitinophagaceae bacterium | reverse complement strand
CCTCTGGTACCTGTTGAAATGGCGATCCGGCCACTCTTGCCCACCCTTCCTTTACGGGTTACAATATTGATCACTCCGCCCTGTTCGGTGGCATACTGTGGTGGTGGGTTGGTCATCACTTCAATTTTTTCCACCGAACTGCCTGGCATGGACTCCAGCAGATCCTGCAATTGCTGCATATTCAGTTCAACCGGTTTATCATCTATGAGGATCTTGGGTTCCTTTCCTCTGACTGTGATCTTCCCGTCGGCTCCTTTGGCCACGAGGGGAACATTATTCAATAAATCGCTGGCATTACTGCCGGCTGCCAGGGCAGATTCACCTGCATTGAATGTGATATTGCCATCTTTGGATTCAATCAATGGCTTTTCAGAATAAATAATGACCTCCTCTAAGAGTTCATTCCTGACTTTAAGTACAATATCATTCAGATTAAAATCACTTCTTTCCGTTCTGAAGTGAAGGCTGTCAAGGGTCAGTTGTTGTTTACCCACAACGGAAATACGAAGTCGATAATAGCCAAATGGGATTGCCGTAAAAGTGAAAGCCCCGTTTTTATCTGTACGGATTGTATTTCCTCCTAAACTATCATTAAAAGAAACCAATGTTACCGTCGCATTTTCTATGGCCTTCTTGTTTTCATCCAGCACATTACCGGATAAGAGACCATCCCCCTTACCCTGCGCGAAAGCAGTAAGTGCCGATAAGATAAAACAGAAAAGGATGGTTAATTTTCTCAAAACAATTTTTAGACGATAAAGTTATTTCGAACTTGCTAACTCATTGATAAATAAAAGGGTGAACGGCAAAAAAGCTGATAAGACAGCACAGGACGGCCCTGACATCCTGTCAGATATTCGGGTTTAAGCAGTATATTTGCTGTCCTATTCTACATTTTTATGCTTGATTTTGTGACAGATAAGACGCATGATGAAGATCGGCAGGGGGAAGCTTATTCTCCTTTTCTTGCCGACCCTAACCAATATGGAAAACGCTTCTATATTGAAAGTTATGGATGTCAGATGAATTTTGCGGATAGCGAAATCGTGGCCTCCATCCTGCATCAGCAGGGTTTTGGTGCTACCCGTAATCTGGATGAAGCGGATCTGATCTTTATTAACACCTGTTCGATCCGGGAAAAAGCGGAACAAACGGTCCGGAAAAGACTGACCGAATTCAGAAAACTCAAGGAGCGCAAAAAAGGAATGCTGGTGGGTGTGCTGGGTTGTATGGCTGAGCGGTTGAAAGCAAAATTCCTGGAAGAAGAAAAGCTGGTGGATATTGTGGTGGGTCCTGATGCCTATCGTGCTCTCCCTGCCTTAGTGGAAGAAGCTTCTGGTGGGCAGAAAGCAGTGAATGTATTATTGAGCCGTGATGAAACCTATGCGGATATTTCTCCGGTACGACTCGATAGTAATGGGGTGAGTGCTTTTGTGAGTATCATGCGGGGTTGTAATAATATGTGTTCATTCTGTGTGGTGCCATTTACACGTGGCCGTGAAAGAAGCAGGGATGCTGCCAGTATTATTGCCGAATGCCGGGATCTTTTTGAAAAAGGATATAAGGAAGTAACCCTGCTGGGGCAAAATGTGGACAGCTATTATTACACCGCTGCCACCACCGGTGAAGAGGCTCCTTCGCCTGTTACCTTTGCGCAATTACTGGAGCAGGTGGCCCTGATCTCTCCCCTGCTGCGGGTCCGGTTTTCCACTTCGCATCCAAAAGATATTACTGATGAAGTGTTGCATACCATGGCGCGGTATGAAAATATCTGTAATTATATCCACCTGCCGGTACAAAGCGGTTCATCCCGGATCCTGCAGATGATGAACCGTACATACACCCGTGAATGGTATATGGCCAAGGTGGACAGAATCAGGGAAATAATTCCCGGATGTGGTATCAGTTCTGATTTAATCGCCGGTTTCTGTACAGAAGAAGAAAAAGATCACCAGGAAACACTCAGCATCATGGAGTATAGCCGCTATGATATGAGTTATATGTTTTTCTATAGTGAACGCCCCGGTACCCTGGCGCAAAAAAGATATGCGGATGATGTGCCGGAAGATGTAAAGAAAAGAAGGCTGGCAGAAATTGTAGCCCTGCAGAACAGGCTTTCCCTGGAAAGCAACCTGCGGGATATCGGCAAAACTTTTACGGTATTAATTGAGGGTAATAGTAAAAAAAGCGAGCTGGACTGGATGGGACGGAGCTCGGAGAATAAAGTGATTGTATTCCCCAAAAATGAAAGACCCTGGCAGAAGGGGGATTATGTAAAAGTGAAAGTGAAGGATTGTACGCAGGCCACACTGCTGGGAGAAATTATTGAATTGGAAAATTAAAACAGGAATCCGGTCTGATGTAAAAGCCGGCTGTACACCTGTTACTAATAAAAGATTATAGCTACATGGATATACAAAGTATAAAAAACCGTTTTGGCATTATTGGAAATGCACCCGCCCTCAACTACGCCTTACAGGTAGCGGTTCAGGTAGCGGGTACAGACCTCACAGTGCTGATCAACGGAGAAAGTGGTGTGGGGAAAGAAGTATTCTCTCAGATCATACATGCCTTATCGGCAAGAAAACATAATCCCTTTATTGCGGTGAACTGCGGTGCGATTCCGGAAGGCACGATTGACTCCGAATTATTCGGTCATGAAAAGGGTTCTTTTACCGGGGCCGCCGATGCCCGCAAGGGATATTTTGAAACCGTGAATGG
>DAORJS010000417.1:0-2724 GCA_035439185.1 Chitinophagaceae bacterium | reverse complement strand
AATAAAAGGAGAGTTTACCCGTACAGATGAAGGATTTTATACGGATGAAGAAGTTACCCTCAGCGGGATGGCCCAACGGTTTGGCTATAAAAAAGTGAAAGTGATTACACGGGATGAAACCATTCATTATGCTTCAGTGGAATACGGTAATTCCGATTCTGTCCTTTCATTTTCCGGTTTGGTGGATGAAAAACTCCGGCCGGTCTATGGTCTGGCTTTTCTGCGTGACGGTACGGTATTCAACGGGTATTTCACAGGTAATCAGCCGGGGCCCGGGTATTGGTTTAAGAATAAAGAAGCAGTAAAAGGAGAGCCCCGCAACGGGGTGGAGGAACTGGATTTTCTGCCTGATCTGCGATTATTACGCACCCTGGTTACTCAAAAAAGACCTTTGTGGAATTTTGAATTAAGAATAGGCTGGGGCAGCAAGGAACAGGAAAAAGATGCAGGATTTCCGGAACTTGATCTCTCCAGAGACCTTTCCCGATGGGCCAATGGTTGGTTATTAGGCGAAGACGGATTGCCCAAACAGCGGGACTATACCGGCAAAGGGATTTATTTTTATAACAGCCGTCAATTCTATTTTGGTTCCTTTACCAAAGGATTGCCTGATGGGAAAGGCTGTTTTTACCGGCACCATTTCGGTGGCTTATGGATGGATATCAGCCAATCACCCTATTATGTAAAATCAGGTACTTATACTCAGGGCATTTTTACAGAGGGTCATTTTGTATACAAAGCACCTGGAGCTTACAATAGCAGGAAACTTATACTTAAAGCCATTGAAGAACCCGGGTTTCCTGAGCTGGCCAAACTTGCCAATCTCAGGGATGCAAATGCGCTGATGGAACTGGGAGATAAATACCTCAATGGAACCGGGGTGAAGGCGGATCTTTCAAAAGCGATTCAGTATTATCAGCTGGCCCTGCTTTTTGGAAATATCAGGGCGGCTCAGCAGTTAGCAGCTTTATACCTGAATGGTCATCCGGCCTTGCCTGTTGAAAAAGATATTCAGAAAGCAACAGATTACTATCTGAAAGGTGCGCAATTAACAGCTTCAGCACTGGCCAGTGCTGAAGCCATCAGCGATTGCCGGAAAAAATATTTTTTACTCAAATACCCCTTCCTGAAAGAATCAGATGCCAGCCGGTTTACACTGGATGATGAATATAATCTGATCTCGGACTTAAGCATGCAGGTTGCTGTAATGAGGGAAAAAGAAAAGAAGAAGGAAGCCGAAATTGCCAGCACCAAAGCCTCCTATTATCCGGAGGATGCCCTGCAGCAAATGATTGGAAAAATGTTTTTTCTCAGATCCAGTAAGCAAATCTCAAAAACAAACTGGAAAAACTATTTTATGTTTTACAAGATCATGTCTCTGGAGGGAGATAATTTTAAAGTCATCAGTTCTTCCACGCTGGATGTGAGTATCAAAAACCTGAGTTTCCCGGTTTACTGGTTCATGGACGCTGACAGAAACGGGCTTGTTCCTTTAAAACACCAATACACCACTTGCAAAGACTGCAATGGAACCGGCATGGTAGCTGAGAAAGAAACCTATAAACATACCAGCGATTATGAATATACACTGGGTGTTAAAATCACTACTACCAGTACCCGTACGGTTGCAACAGAATGCAGATGTTGTCTGGGAGCCGGTTTTTGTCCCGTTGGCGGCAAGGCGGCCGAGTGGCGATATTAAAAGACTGAATTAAAGCGGGTGATTAGTAATAACAGGGATCTTATCCGGGCAGTGTATGTATCTCAATAATTTCAGTATCGGGCTGATCTGACCTTAAAGTCCTTTTTCATCTTTCTTTTGTGTTGTGTTCACCGCCTTGGTCACCAGTTTACTCCCAAAACGATCCTTGATATCATCCACTGCTTTATAAAGATTGAGCTTCTCTATATTATTTTCAAACAAACTCATCTGCATGGTGATGGGTATCATATGACTGAACCTGACGCCAAGTAAACGAACGGGTCTGCCTTTCTGATAGGATTTGGTAAACAGATCCTTTACTTTGGCAATCAGCACATCGTCCAGCGCTGTATAGTCAACGGATTCCTGCTTCGATATGGTTTCAAAATCCGAATAACGGATCTTTACCGTTACACAACCCGTCATCTTTTCATCTTCCCTTAAGCCATAACAGGTTTTCTCGGTTAGTCTTACTAATTCTTTATGCAGAAAATCAAGGTCAGCATAATCACTGTCAAAAGTATTTTCATGACTCATGCTTTTCTGTTCCCAGTCGGTCGTGATTTCAGCACTACCCCTTCCATGGGCTTTATGCCAGAGTGCTTCTCCCCATTTACCGGCAATACGTTCCATATGTTCTACCGGAGTTTTAGCAATATCCTCAATGGTATAAATGCCATAACTTTTTAAATGTTGTTCGGTTTGTTTACCTACCCCATTGATCTTTTCAATGCCGAGGGGCCAGAGAAAGGCAGTTTCCTTTCCATGAAGAATTTCCAGAAATCCATTGGGTTTGGCTTCGTTGGTAGCCATCTTGCTGATAAAACGGGCAGAAGATAATCCCCCGGATATAGGAAGCCCTGTTTCTTTTGTGATATGGGCCCGGAGTTCCTGTGCAAATCTGGAAGCACCGAAATATTTTTCCATTCCGCTGAGATCTACATAGAATTCATCAATACTTGCTTTCTCAAATAATGGGGCTTTGGCTGCAATAATATCGGTGACCCAACGGGAATACTGAC
>DAORJS010000416.1:0-2730 GCA_035439185.1 Chitinophagaceae bacterium | reverse complement strand
TAAATCCTGACCGGCATGGCCATTTCGCCAAGATAAGGCGACAACCAGAACATTAATCCTGCATAATAAATGGTTACCGGAACCAATAACAGGGGCTTTGCCTTGATACCCTCTTTCACCCGTATTGAGTGAAAGAAAACTATATAAAAGACATGTGCCAGCAAAAATGCTGAAAGGCCAAAAAGAAAAAAATCCGGAATTTTTTCCTGGAACATCAGCAACACATCACCAGCCAGGGAAAAGAACAGTGCCAGCAGGATCCATTTACTCAGCGGGCTGGACTGATTGACCGTCCGGTAAAAAAAATAAATCATCAGCAAGGGCATCAATGCCGGCTTGGTAGCATACTGCAACCATTGATTTCCGGCTTCCATTCCGGCAATATGCAATGCCAGTGCACTGAAGAAAATGATTATAACAGGCTGTGGCTTCATTCGCTTGAGGATGGATTAACCCAGGCACCGTTTTCCCTGAGTAATTCAATCAGTTCATTCACGGCGATATCACTGCTTACATTTTTTTTAATGACTTCCTTTCCTTTATAAAGAGTAATTTTTCCGGGACCGCTGCCTACATATCCAAAATCAGCATCGGCCATTTCACCCGGTCCATTGACGATACAACCCATGATGGCGATTTTGACTCCCTTGAGATGATGCGTAACAGCCCGGATCTTTGCTGTTGTTTCCTGCAGATCAAATAATGTTCTTCCGCAACTCGGACAACTGATATATTCTGTTTTGGAAATCCTGGTCCGGGTGGCTTGCAGTATACTAAAGGCGGTATTATTGGTAAACTGGTATATATCATTTACCGGGAGATAGGTCCGGCCCATCGCTTTCACGGTATCCATCCCAGCCTTGCTGCTGTATCCCAGACAAATGCCATCACCCATTCCATCCAGCAGGAGAGCGCCGGTTTCCGTGGCAAAATGAATCAGGTGCTCATCCGGTGTATGCCAGCTGCTGTCTGTCATCAATACAACCGGATTCATGATCCCGCGGTTCATGAATTCAATCAGCATCCTTCTGACCGATTGCATAGCGTTTCTGTTGGCAGAACTCAGACAAATCACAGCTGTTTCATCCTTCCCCAACAATTCCGGAATGGAGTAATCACAGGGTGGCTGACCATCATTATAGCAATCCACCATTACAAAATTCAGCTGGTCACTTTTTTGTTCTGCTTCCAGATAACCTTTCTCACTATAGATGGGATAGTACTTTTTTGTATCAGCCGCTTCTTGCCAGGTTGCCGGATATACAATCACTTTCAGGGTACCAGGAAGGGGGAAAGTGAGTAACTGGTGACCAGTGAATATATAATCAGCCGCCCCGTCACTGATATTCCACTTGTCGGTGCTGGTATTGTACTCATAACCAACACTGCGCAAATGCTCAGGGCCAATGGTTTCAATCCTGCTCAGATCGGCAATGACCACCGGCACCTGTTTTCCGCCGATATTATCCACCGGAAAACTGATTCTTCTTTGATACGCAAAAGGATTATAGGCGATTTTGTTTAACGGTTCCAACATTACATTTTTTGACTGCCCATTGCCCTTTTCATATCTTTTTACCAGGTCTTTGCAAACCGGAATTTCAAATTCAGGATCTTCCGTAAGGGATACCCGGATGGTATCACCGATTCCATCTTCCAGCAGCGTTCCAATACCAACAGCTGATTTGATCCTTCCATCTTCTCCATCGCCAGCCTCCGTTACGCCCAGGTGCAGGGGATATATTTCTCCAAACTCCTCCTGCATGGTTTTGATCAGTAAGCGGTAGGCTTGTACCATCACCTGCGGATTACTGCTTTTCATGCTCAGTATAATATTGTGATAGGATTCTCCCCTGGCAATACGCAGAAATTCCATAGCACTTTCCACCATCCCCATGGGTGAATCACCATAACGGCTCATGATCCGGTCACTGAGTGATCCATGATTGGTTCCGATCCGCATGGCCGTTCCATATTCTTTACAAATCTTCACCAACGGCGAAAACCGTTCACGGATGCGATCAATTTCTGCGGCATATTCCGCATCCGTGTATTCCAGTTGTTCGAATTTCTTTTTATCAACATAGTTCCCCGGATTCACTCTCACTTTTTCAATGATCCTGGCAGCGATTTCTGCAGCATTGGGAGTGAAATGTATATCAGCAATGATGGGAGTCTTATATCCGCGTTCCCTGATCCCGTTTTTGATGGCCAGCAGGTTTTCTGCTTCTTTTTTGGATGGAGCCGTAACCCGGATCAACTCCGCCCCGGCTTCAATACAACGGATACTTTGTTCAATAGTGGCGAGGGTGTCCATGGTATCAGTGGTGGTCATGGTTTGCACCCGTATAGGATGCAGATTCCCCAACAGGAGTCCGCCGATATTTACTTCCCTTGTTCTGAGCCTTTGATAAGCTGTAAGTGCAGCACAATAGGATTGCATAACGCAAATCTAACAACAATGAAGCAGCAATGTTTACCAATCTTTAGGGCGGGATCCACCCTCCCCGGCCTTATCCCGCTGCAGACGCTGCTGTACTTCTTTTTCTTTTTGCTGGAGTAACTTGAGGCGTTGTTCTGTCTCCTTAGGACTCATGCGTGACTGAGGCTGTTTTTGCTGTTTGGGATCCTGCTTTTTCTTATCCTGCTTATTATCATTTTTGGGGGTTGCTTTCTTTTTCCGGAGCTCCAGCAGGGCTTTTTGCAGGTTTTCCCTTGCTTGTTTGTCAG
>DAORJS010000415.1:0-2746 GCA_035439185.1 Chitinophagaceae bacterium | reverse complement strand
GTTCTTCGGCATGAAGATCTTCAGGAAGGAGTGCAATGCAGCCATTGGTTTAAGTTTTTTCCGTTTCTGAACGGGTTTGTTTGCGAAAATACCAGCTTCGTCAGGTGATCCACCAGACAGTAGCAGAGTTAATAATTATTTAATATAGAGATAATAATTCGATAATGTTCAGGTAACAAAGAATTTTTATCGCTACTGTTAACTTGCGCTCCGGCATTAAAAAATTGTTACCTCATTGTTATTAAATGAAAAAATTTAGGTTAACCCTTGTTTTACTGTTTATTACAGGAATCATGCTGCCCCAGGCCCTCCAAGCACAGCGATACCTGGCCGATATTGATTCTTCTTTTTTTATTAAGGATACAGTGAGGCCCGTTATTAAGCGATTTGAGAACCTGAGGATTACAGGCTATATCCAGCCACAGTTTCAAAAAGCTCAGTCAGACGGGGCCCCTTCCTATACAGGGGGGAATTTTTCCCAGTTTTCAAGCAGCCGGTTTATGCTTCGCCGGGCCAGGGTAAAGATCGATTATGTTTTGCCTTCCAAAAGCAGGTATCCCAAGGCCTTGTTTTCTTTTCAGATTGATGCAACAGAAAGAGGAGTGATTGTGAGGGATATGTTCCTGAAACTGTTTGAGACTAAAAAAAACATTTTCTCTTTGACCACCGGGCTTTTTGCGCGCCCGTTCGGATATGAAGTCAATCTCTCTTCTGCCTTTCGCGAAACACCTGAACGGGGCCGGATGTCGCAGATCCTGATGCCCTCTGAACGGGATATCGGATTGATGGTTTCCTACGAACCACAGGAAAGAAAACATAAATTCTCTCATATCAAGTTTGATGTGGGTTTCTTCAATGGGCAGGGCTTATCGGGTACCACTGATTTTGATGATCACAAAGACCTGATTTCAAGATTATTTATCAAACCTTATACTATAGGAAAAACTGAATTATCAGGCGGGCTTTCTTATTTAAGGGGTGGCTGGAAGAACGGAACCAAATACGTGTACCGGAGCGGGGTAACATCAGGTGGTGATCAGGCCTTTATTATAGATTCTTCTGAACGCAATCTGGGAACCTCATCACCGCGTCATTATTACGGTGCGGATGTACAGTTTAAAATACATCACGGATGGGGTGAAACCGAATGGCGGGCAGAATACTGGTTTGGAACACAGCCCGGGACCTCAGCTTCCACAACGAATCCCGGAACATTGCCCAATTCAAACGGACAACCGGTGCCAACCTATGTCAGGCATTTCGACGGGGTATTCCTTTTATTTCTACAGAATATTATCAATAGCAGACATCAGTTATTACTTAAATATGATTGGTATGATCCCAATATCCGGGTCCAAGATCTTGCAATCGGTAAATCGGGATCCAATCTTACTGCAGCAGACGTAAAATTCAGCACTCTTGGTATAGGATACCTGTATCATCTGAACCCGCAGACCAAGCTGATTTTTTACTATGATTTTGTCAAAAATGAAAAAACGGCATTGTCTGGTTTTCAGTCAGACCTCAAAGACAATATTTTCACCTACCGGATTCAGTTCCGTTTTTAGGCTGCTTAACATTCCCGTAATATTAGCATCATGATTGCTTAACATGGCGGTAACATGCGGGTAACCCGGGAGATACACCTTTGCGGCAAATAAACCGACTATGTATCCGAGGGCGAGATTTCTTCTTTTGGCAAGCATTTTTTCACTGATTTCTTTTTTTGCGGCGGCCCAGGGCATTCGCCTTACCGGTAAGGTAATGAACAGTAAAAATGAACCCCTTCCGGGTGCCACCATATTATTGGAAGGGACTAACCGGCAGGTTGTGGCAGATGTGGAAGGTAAATTCTATATCAGCCTGGAGCCGGGAAAAAAGTATACCCTTCGGGTCTCCAATACCGGCTATGAAGCAAAGCTGGTGTCAGAAGTGGATGTAACCCTTAATCAGGAAAATTATATCGAAATCATTCTGACCGAAAGTTCAAAAACAAACCTCGAAGGAGTGGTAATTAAAACCACCACCCGTCGGCAGGAAAATACAGCCGCCCTTCTCAGCTTTCAACGCAGTAACACAGCATTATCAAGTGGATTGGCAGCCGACTTTATCCGCCGCACACCCGATCGCAATACCGGTGAAGTATTGAAAAGGGTGAGTGGAGCATCTATTCAGGATAATAAGTTTGTGGTGGTACGGGGTCTGAGCGACCGGTACAATGCAGCGGTGATTAATAATGCACAGCTTCCCAGCACGGAGCCTGATAAAAAGGCATTTTCATTCGATGTAATTCCGTCTTCCCTGATTGATAATATCATCATCAATAAAACAGCAACTCCTGAACTGCCCGGTGAATTCGCCGGCGGATTGGTGCAGATTAATACCAAGGATGTTCCTACCCGGGATATGCTGAGTGTGGGTATTAGCCTTGGATTCAATACGCAGTCTGTTTTCAATGATTTTACCAGTAATAAAAGAAGCGGAACAGATTTTCTGGGGTTTGATAACGGTGACCGGAGTCTCCCTGATGCCTTTCCGGGTAAGGCCCAGACTTTCCGTAGTGGTAGCCAGTCTCAAAGACTGGAATGGAGCCGCCTGCTGAACAGTGAGGCTTATGCTGAGGACAATAATACAGCCCTTCCTACCCAAACCTATAATATCACCTGGGGTAAAAGCAGCCGGTTTAAAAAAGGGGCAACACTGGGCACCATCCTGTCAGTACAATACAGGAACAGTATGTTGCAAT
>DAORJS010000414.1:0-2759 GCA_035439185.1 Chitinophagaceae bacterium | reverse complement strand
CAGTTTGTGCCAAAAAATATTCTTCCAGTGAATGAACCGGGCGGATCGACTGAATATCCAGCCCCTTAGATACCAGGAAGCGGGTCAGTTCCGCAATCCTTGCTTTTTCCATTTCAAACCGGAGCCGTTGATCAGTTTTCTCATGAATATTCTGAATCCAGTCTGTTTGTTCTAATAATTGCCGGGCTGCTGCTGTATCTGTAACCAGCAATTCAACCAGCGCCGTTTTGGGATTCAGTAATTCATCCAACTTGCCTTCGGCCACTTTTCGTCCATTATCAATAATGAGTAAACTACTGGCCATCATTTCCATTTCACTGAGCAGGTGTGAAGAAACCAATAATGTTTTTCCTCCTTCACGACTGAGCCGGATAATCATTTCTCTCATTTCAGCGATGCCCTGCGGATCGAGTCCGTTAGTGGGTTCATCCAGGATAATCAGTCCGGGATCATGCACCAGGGCACAGGCTAAACCCAGTCTTTGTTTCATTCCCTGTGAATAGGTTTTAACCCGGCTATCAGCCCTTTCAGCCAGACCAACCATTGCTAACTGATCCATTAATTGTTTCCGGGATGCTTTCATTCCACTGAGCCGGGCAAAAATGCTGAGGTTATCCAATGCACTCAGATATTTATACAGATCCGGTCTTTCAATCACGGCACCAGTGCGTTTCAGTATTTCCTTACGGTGCTGACGAAGGTTTAAACCAAATATTTCAATTTCTCCCTCATCCGGTTCAATCAGGGTCAGCAACATTCGTATGGTCGTAGATTTACCTGCCCCGTTCTGACCAAGGAAACCATACACTTCTCCCGCTGATACAGAAAAAGACAACTGATCCACTGCCTGTAACTCACCAAAACGTTTGGAAAGATTTTTTACCCGGATGATTGTGTTCATCATTGACTATTAACAAATAAAAGTAGTAAACGTTCTATCATCATCACTGAATTTGGAGTTTTTTAAAATATTTTACCAAAGGAACTTGCATTTTAAAACTTTGGGTAGTAGGTTTGTTTTACTATTCGGAATACCACATATACCCTGGTAAAACTACGATAAGCATCCGTACCTGCTCCATCTTCCCCTGAACAGCTATGGTCTTATTATTTTCTGCGGTGCATGTATCCGGGCATCCAATATTTCTGTGGGCCATTTAATCCGGTTCAAACCGGTATAATACCCTGAGAAATGATCAAAACATCCGCATTAATTATTCTCTTAGCACTCCGGCTGATGTATCAGCCTTCTGCAGAACAGCAGGAACTACCGGCTTTTTCCGGACAGCAGGAAGCGATTGCTGCAACCAAACATAGCCCGGTCACCTTAATCAGTGTATCCGGTTTTTCCAAAAACAATAAAACAGTGCTGGAATGGGTGGTTGGAGATAATCAGACGGCTGATCTTTTTGAAGTAGAGAAGAGTGATGATGGAAAAGCATTTAAACTCGCTGCCATTGTTTTCGGGACAGATACACCTGAAAAAGCCAGTTATACCTTTTTTGAACCGACTGACAAACAAAAACAGCTGTACCGGGTTAAACTGGTGAATAAAAACAAAAAGGCCGTCTATTCCCCTGTTGTGGAAATCACAGCGGGTGTATAAAATACAATTATGGGAAAATCATCCAAAAAAATAATCCGTGAAGAATGGAACCGGCTCAGGAGGGCCATTGAGCAACTGATCAGACCCGGAAACCGTCAGCCCCGGTGGATCCTGCAGCCCGTACGAACTAAAAATAACAGGAATTATAAATAAACCTGTCAACGATTCATACACTTAGAGCACCAACAGAGAAACTGGCCCTTTGTCTAAAGGGCCTCTCTTTTTTTACTGACCCAGATAAGTTTTCAGTGCAGCCACATATTTTTCAAAAGCCTCCACTCCTTTTTTAGATATCCGGCAGATGGTTTGCGGATAGTTGTCTTTAAATTGTTTGACAACTTCTATATATCCGGCATCTTTCAATTTCTGTATCTGCACACTCAGGTTACCGGCGGTGGCATTGGTTTTTTCTTTCAGAAATGTAAATTCTGCTTCCTGCACACTGATGAGCAGGGACATAACGGCCAGCCGGAGTTGAGAATGTAATATCGGGTCCAGGTCTTTAAACATCCGTATTGGCTAAATGTTTTTTGGCCCGTTGATAATCTCTTTCCATGATGATACCCGGGATCAGCCAGGCACCTGCGGCTGATAATGCCACCAGCAGCAAATCTGTTTTTACCGGCAGAAATAAAGAAGCAATACAGCATATCCAGCAAAGGATGCCACCCCAGAACATGGGTTTAAACTTCATGGTCATTCCGGTTACAAAAGTCGGGATGCCATAGAGCAGTAAAAATAGTGCAGCAATATATTCATATAGTTTAAAGCCGGCCGTACCGGTCAGCTTTTCAATCTGATCATTCACCGGGTCCCAGCTGCTGTACATTTTATTGATAATAAAAATCAGCAGGGCAATACTGATCCCAAACGCAATCCAGAGACCGGCCTGAAACTGATCATCATAGGTTCTTGCTTTTTTCCGCTTTTTTTCCTGCACAGAAAAATAAATCTGGGGTATAACGGCAATATAAGTGAGTATATAAATATCAAAAGGCAGTCTGAATCCAAAATGCAGTTCGGCCACCCTTACCAGGGAACAGATGATGATCACCAGTCCCCACATAATAGCAGTAATGCCTGTATCATGACAGGCATCTTTTGCTTTATTGATCATCCGGGTAATCAGTTCCAGACTCTCTTTTTCGGTCAG
>DAORJS010000413.1:0-2760 GCA_035439185.1 Chitinophagaceae bacterium | reverse complement strand
CCTCCATATCAAGACCAACCATCACCCGGTACATCCAATCACCGATGGCACCATAAGCATAGTGGTTAAAGGAATTCATGGTGATTGCCTGAAAATCTCCATTGGTGCGGATACCGTCCCAGCGTTCCCAGATGGTGGTGGCTCCTTTTGTGACCGGATACAACCAGGAGGGATAAGTTTTTTGTAATAATAAAGTATAAGCCAGATCGGTGTAGCCGTAACGACTCAATACATGACATAAATAGGGTGTTCCTAAAAAACCGGTCGTAAGATGGTTGCCGTATTGTTTGATATTTTCTGCCAGCCGGTCTGCTGCCTGTTGCCGCAAAGCTTCCGGGAAAAGATCAAATTGCAAAGCCAGTACATAGGATGTCTGTGTATTGGACATGGTAGCACCATTAGGTGTTGTGTACTCCTTTAAAAAAGCATCCTTCACTTTCTTAAGCAATTCACTGTAGGTATTTACATCATCCTTTTTCCCCAATACATTAGCTGCATTGATGAGTAATTGAGTGGAGTTCGCATAAAAACACTGGGCGATGAGGTATTTATTGGTGATCGCCGATCTTCCATCGTTATCATCAGGCACACTGTAATATAACCAGTCACCAAAATGACTTCCTTTATTCCAAAGATTATTTGTGCTTTGTTTACGCATGTATTCCACCCAGGCCTTCATGCTTTCGTATTGGTTTTCGAGGATGCGTTTATCGCTATATACGATATACATTTCCCAGGGAATGATGGTGGAGGCATCGGCCCATCCTGCGCTGCCACCAGCTCCCCAGCCATCAGTTCCAAGCACATTCGGGATCACATGGGGTACGCTGCCACTGCTTACCTGATCAGCAGCCAGGTCCTTCATCCATTTCGTAAAGAAATTATTGACTCCTCTCAGAAAAGTGGCTGTGCGGAAAAATGCCTGAGCATCACCGGTCCAGCCCATGCGTTCATCTCTTTGCGGACAATCCGTGGGCACATCCAGAAAATTTCCTTTTAGTCCCCATTCAATATTATGCTGGAGCTGATTGATCAATGTATCGGAACAATTGAATGTGCCCGTTTGATCCATATCGGAATAAAGGACTACAGCTGTAAGATCATCAGCTGTTGGTTCACCCGGATAACCTTCCAGTTTGATATACCGGAATCCATGCCAGGTGAAATGGGGTTCAAATATTTCTGATGATCCGCCTTTTAAAACGTACTGATCTTTTGCTTTTGCGGCCCGCAGGTTCTCGGTGTAAAAATTCCCGTTTTTATCCAACACTTCTGCATGCGATACCCTGATCGTATCCCCTGATTTGCCCCTTGCTTTCAGTTGCACCCATCCTACCAGGTTTTGTCCGAAGTCAATTACCTGTTCTCCTTTTGGAGTCCTGAATATTTTTACCGGTTTTAATTTTTCCTGCTTTTTGATAGGCTCATTATAAGTTCCGATGAGGGTAGTTTTTGTAAAATCAGCGGTTTTTACTGTCCGCCAGTCCTGATCATTGTACCCGGGCAATTCCCATCCTTTCTTCTCCAGTCTCGCATCGATTATTTCGCCTGCATAAATAGTTGAAGAACGGATGGACCCTGTGGCCGATTTCCAGTTTTGATCAGAAACGATGCTGGACGTTGAGCCATCTGTATAAATGATATCGAGTTGAAAAAGCAGGGCAATATCTTTTCCGTAAATATTTCTGCGGTGATCAAAGGAGAAATTACCTCGGTACCAGCCATCTCCCAGAGTGACTGCAATAGCATTATTTCCCTGTTGCAATAGGTTTGTTACATCATAAGCCTGGTATTGCAGTCGCTTATTATAGCTGGTCCATCCGGGGGTCAGATATGCGTCCCCCACTCTCTTGCCATTGATCTGTGCTTCATATAGTCCATGTGCAGTTATATAAGCTGTGGCGCTGTTGATCTTTTTATTATTGCTGAATTCCCTCCGCATCAGGGGAGCAGCAAAAAGGCTGTCTTCTGAATAGCCAGGTGTAATCCATTCGGCCTTCCAATCGGAAGGTTTCAATAAACCCATTTGCCAGGATGCCAGTTCGCTCCAGGCTGATACCGCTCCGTTATTATCCCATACCCTGACTTTCCAATAATATTTCTTTCCAGATAAAAGTTCTGGCCCGGTATATGGCACCAACAATGATTGATCTGAGGATATTTTTCCGCTTTTCCAGTCTGGTCTTCCCTTCTCAATCGCATTTGCTGTTGATGCAATTATCAGTTCATAAGCTGTTTGAACAGTATTGCGTTTGGGCGAAACCAATTGCCAGCTAAAAGTTGGCCTTGTCATATCCAAACCGATTGGGTTGCTGAGATTCTCCACTCTCGGTTTAACCACATTCAATTGAGCTGAGCTAACACTGTAAACAGCGCAGACAGCAATTGTCAGGATGAGGAAAAGAACTCTTTTCATATTTCTTATTTATGCAAATAAGTTAAGTATCGAATCAATCTGTTCCAGTTCGTTGTTTGTAAAATGAATCTGCTTTAAGCTCGCTATGGAATTTAATAATTGTGCAGATGAACTGGCTCCTACCAATACAGATGTCACTCTGTTGTCCTTCAGCAACCAGGCAATGGCCATCTGTGCCAGGGTTTGCCCCCGCTCAATTGCTATTTTATTCAATGCGGCTACTTTTTTCAGTATCATCTCATCAAGTCCGTTTTCTGTCAATGCCCCATTGGGTAGTTTTCTTCCCACTCTTGAATCAGCAGGAATTCCTTTCAGGTATTTATCGGTGAGCAGTCCTTGTGCCA
>DAORJS010000412.1:0-2763 GCA_035439185.1 Chitinophagaceae bacterium | reverse complement strand
GAACATAAAATCTGGCATCGTCATCCGGTCTGGTTTCTGGAAGGTAATCCCATTGTTGGCTACCACAAACTGAAAGATTGTGTGCGGTTACTCTTCTGGAGCGGACAATCATTCGAAGAAGAGGAACTGCAACCCGAAGGCAGTTTCAAAGCGGCGGAGTACCGGTATACTGATAGTAAACAAATCAATATCCGAAAACTCAAACGCTGGCTGAACCTGGCCGGAAAAATACAATGGGATTATAAAAACATTGTCAAAAGAAAAGGGAAACTGGAGCGGTTGAAATAAAGGATCAGGTATAAAAGGACATACCCCGGCTAAAAAGTACTTTCTTTAATCAAATTCTTTTTATCTGAATTGACAGATCCTCATTAAACGGAGGCATGAATCAAATACCAGTCAGACAAATCAAAGCAGCGCTTACCGAGCCATCACTCAGCGGCAGCTTCAATATCCGGAACATCAGACCGTTGTTGAAACAAGCCGATATGAAGCAGCCTCTTCACCGGCATGAATATTATTTTATTCTTTTCCTGGAAAAGGGAAAAGGAGAACATATAATAGATTTTGAAAAATATACCATCCGCAGCAGGACTGTTTTTATCATGCGCCCCGGACAGGTACACCAGTTAGATTTAAAAAAAGGGAGCCAGGGCTATTTACTCGAATTTGATCTCCGGTTTTATTCCCCAAAAGATGAATCTTTAAAACGTTTTTTCAGACAGGCCCTGTATAAGTCCTGCTGTATACCATCCGCGAAAGGTTTTCAGGAACTAAACAGCATCCTGCAAAAAATAAACAAGGAATACCAGCTTTGCGAAAAAGGTTTTACTGAAATGATCAGGTCCGGGCTTGACATGTTCTTTATCAGTCTTGCAAGAGAAAGTAAAAAGCAGGAATTAAACAAAGAGCCGGTTCAGGATTACTACCAGGAAAAACTGGAAGAACTATTATCCTTACTTGAAAAGAATCTTACAAAAGAAAAAAAAGTAGCCGCTTATGCCCGGTTGATGCACCTGAGTGTATTCCAACTCAATCATATCACCCGAAACACACTGGGCAAAACCTGTTCCGCTGTGATCAATGATATGGTAATACTGGAAGCTAAAAGACAATTACTCGCCACTCATCAGCGTATCAACCAGATCGCAGCATCGCTGGGTTATGAGGACAGCTCTTATTTCATCCGCTTTTTCAGGAAGCTCAGCGGCTATCCACCTGATGTATTCAGGCAAAAATTCAGATAAATCCTGTCCAACTTCATGTTTGTCCTGCAATAACCAGTAATAGTGATTTTAGCTTTGCCTTATCATTATTCATTAAAAAAGACAAACATGAAAACAAAAGCAAGACTGATGGCCTCCCTCAAGATCTGGGTGGTGATTTACCCTTCCATTACAATCTTTCTGTACCTTTTGGGCAAACCGCTTTCGACGCTGCCTTTATACCAGCGGACTTTTATTCTTACCATTTCTCTGGTTCCCTGGATCGTATTTGCCGGTGTTCCCTTTGTGGATTATCTGCTCCGTCGGATAGGAAAGAAGAAGGTTCCGGTAAGCGGATAGGTGTTGGTAATAACGATTTCGCTGAGCAGCAATTAAATCCTGTTCATTAATCTATATAAAAAAGTATATGACAAAAAAGACAAACAGCTTTGAGGTTATTATCATCGGCGGCAGTTATGCGGGTTTGTCTGCCGCCATGGCCCTGGGCCGCTCAATGCGAAAAGTACTGGTCATCGACAATAACCTGCCCTGCAACCGGCAAACCCCCTTTTCACATAATTTTCTGACACAGGATGGCCAAACCCCTGCATCCATCCATTTGCTGGCCAAAGAACAGGTGGCAAAATATGAAACAGTTCAGTTCCTGAATGGGACGGCTGTGGAAGCCAAAAAAGAAGGGAATTCTTTTTTAATAAAAACAGATCTGGGTAAGAGTTATGCTGCTGCTAAACTCATCTTTGCCACAGGTGTTAAGGATTTGCTTCCGGAATGGGAATCATTTGATAGCTGCTGGGGGATCAGTATTCTGCATTGCCCTTACTGTCACGGATATGAAGTCAGCAACAAAAAGACCGGATTACTGGCCAACGGTGATCCCGGTTTTGAATTTGCAGGTTTACTCCGTAACTGGACCGCTGATCTGACCATACTGACCAATGGGCGGAGCTCATTTTCAGAAGAACAGCAAATCCTGCTTGCAACCCATCAAATCCATGTTATTGATCTTGAAATAAAAGGAATAACAGCAAGTCAGGGACAAGTCCAGGGAATTCTTTTTGAAAACGGCACCGTGTTTGAACCGGATGTTCTTTATTACCGTCCTCCTTTTGAACAATCCTGTTCCCTGCCCGCCCAACTGGGATGCGGAATAAATCCGGATGGATACATCTTAACAGATGCATTTCAGAAAACAACAATAAAGGGGGTCTATGCCTGTGGTGATAACAGTTCCCGCATCCGTACCGTATCGCATGCAATTGCTATGGGAACCGTGGCCGGATTATCCCTAAACAGGGAATTGACGGATGAATCCTTTTTAACTGCTGTCCCGGTTTGAGTCGAATACTGCGATGTAGTGTCTATCTTTATAGCAAATACAGACTATGTCATCTACTGCCATCGCCATCAAAAACGCCACCGATCTCTGGTTCAAACAAATCAGCCGGGTGTCTGCCCTGTTTGATGCCTGTACCGATGCACAACTGCTGGCTGAAATTGCCCCGGGAAGAAACAGTGGTTTTTATCTGCTGGGACATCT
>DAORJS010000411.1:0-2772 GCA_035439185.1 Chitinophagaceae bacterium | reverse complement strand
ATCCCTTGTTACCAGCTGGCTATGTGAATTAACAATCAGTGCCTGTATTTGTTCCTGCACAGCAATCAGTTTCTCAAAGTCGAATCCAGGCTGTTGTTTGAGTGCATTCAATCCTTGCGGTATGAGCTTACCCTCCGCAATCAGTTCAGGGTTTTTATCATTAAAGATCAGTCCCAATATTTTTTTCTCACCTACGGCTCCCCAGCCAGGAGGATTCGACATAAAAAGTGTAGTTCTGGCGGCATCGTGAAAATTGATCTGGTAGAAAATGTCCCTATCAAACAAAGGGTTACTGAAATCCTTATAAATTTCGTTCAAAGTAAGCAGGGTATCAGAAGTTCCAGGACTCAGCACCCAGATAGATCTGTTAGAACTCAGTAAACCTCCTTTAGAATCAAATTCAGCAACCTTCTGACCATTTATGTTTATTTCACCTTTCTTAATTTCTACTTTTTTTTGTGCCTGAACGAATGGTAAGAATCCTGAAATGAGGGATATGGTCAATATGACCAGTTTGAGTGTTTTTTTCATCAGTATTGAAGATTTTAAATAAAAGTCTGGCTCGCAAAATTACCAGCTCAGCTGAGGCAAATTTATTTTGAAATTGGTTCAGACAAGTTTGATATATGTCAAGGTTTCAGATTTAACCCAAGAATCGGCAAATTAGGGCTAATGCAAACTGGCCCTCCAGATAAAAAATATATTCAGGAGGATGTAAACAGCCAGCAATACATTGCCAAAAATCCGGTCTACCCGGTCGGCTTTCTTATGCAGGTTCTTTTTTACCAGTGCCAGGGCCCAGGTATTGGCTACGATCACGGCCAGGATACAAAACAGGGTAATCCCATGCAGGGTATCCACCAGGGTGAATGTGGTGGATTCAGGAAGTGCAGAATCAATGATGTATTTATTACCAACCACGGCAAATAATGCACCCACACTCAGGCCGAAACGGGCGTCGAGGATATCGGCATGGATAAAGAAACAGACATAGGCAATCAGGAAAGCGATATACATCCCCAGGAACATCTTCCAGAAGAGCCCATTGGCAGAACGGTCAATCACCAGTCTGACCCTGAAATTGCTGTACTCTGCCTGTGGTTTGGCCGCCCGCTCATCCCCAAAAGCAGTTTCATATTTTTTTACCCCTGTTGCGATCACACAGCTGTCGATAGTCCAGCCATTGAGGGTAAAACGTGGATCAAAATGACTGCCGACGGTATCGGCCAGAAAGACCATGGCACGGGAATCATACTGGGAGTTTTCTATAAAGAGCCTGAGCCGTTGCTGATCGAATGGAAAATTGCTGATCTTCCAGGAATCTTTCATGGTACACTGCATTTTCATCAGCATGTACACCCTTCCATTGGAGGTATCCGTGGTTACATAGGACTGGGTAAAAGATTTGGCGTTGGGAATTTCCAGGTTATGTTCAAAATCAAGCTCCTTGTTTTTGTATTTGAACCAGAGCCAGAAATTGATACTGTACTCCTTTTGTCTGAAATCGATATCATGGATGCTGGTAATATATAATCCAACACTGACGGTATCAGGCTTCGGGTCTTCTGCTTTGGCGATAAATGATGAAAAGGCGATCAGGATCAGGAACAGATATTTTCTCATGAAGCAGGGTTGGGTTTATTCCTGCTAACTTACGAATAAAAATGATGGCGCGGGTGCTTATCGGAGTGCAGCCCGGACGATCATTTCCCGGTCGGTATCGAAAGCATAGAGTATACTGTCATTCTCATTCACGCCGATGCAACTGATATAGTTTGGAAAGTTCAGCACCCTGACCGGGTTGCCCTGCCAATCGTAGACATATACTTTTTTACCCGTGCTGTTGAGATTACCGGCTCCATCCACTTCATGATTTCCGGAATAAAGCAGGTACAGATAATTTTTTGTTGCCGTTCCGTTGACAAAAGCAAAGCGGGTATCTTCTATTCGCTCTAAACGATCCCTTCCACCCGAATACATACTGCCAAACATGGCCGGAAAATTTTCAGGCCCTTTTATTACCCTGCTTTTTCCCGTTTTCAAATCAATAAAATCCACCTGATCGGTATAGCGGCAGGCCATGGCGGCGATGGACAGATCAGGATGATTGAAAATAAAAGCGGTAAAAGATTCTCTCCAGGTACTCAACGGTGTTTTGCCGGGTGGATTTGAATAAGAACCGTAGGCTGATAGTATTTTTAAAGATGGCAGTTGAATCCGGTGCAGCTTTTCTTCCATATCATCCCGGCCGGAGGCAATCAATTGCAGGCTGTCGAGGAAGGAGGCTGAATAATAGAACTCCGGCATATCGTACTCCTTGAATGTTAAAGCATCGCTACTACCCTGTTGTGAGTTAACAGTAATAATTTTGGCCGTAGCCACATCATACATCCAGTACATACCGCGATGATAACCTCCGGAAATGGCTCCAGTTGCTTCATATTGTCCTGATCCAAAGCCGATATAACCCTTGTTCAATGGCTGTCCCTGCATATTATAAGGCCGGAAAAAAAATCCCTGATCCTTGTTGATACTCCAGGTAATGATGGAATTGTCTTTTAAATAGATCCCCCTGACAAAATCATTTTTCAATGGAAAAACAGTCGCTGGTTGCAGGTTGGTTTCAGCGGGAAAGCGGTTGAAAATAATTGTATCGCTGGCAGATGACTGGCTGAAGGCCGCATAGGATAGACCCAGGCAAAAAAGAATAAGGATTCTTTTCATGGCTGTGCTTTTCCAAATCTACGATATTTTCGTAGATGTGGCAATAAT
>DAORJS010000410.1:0-2781 GCA_035439185.1 Chitinophagaceae bacterium | reverse complement strand
TAATTACGTCACTTAAAAATTGAGCACTATGATTAAAATGCAGGTAATCGGTCGTTTGGGTAAAGATTGTACCGTGAACACCGTCAACGGAAAGAATGTGATGAACTTTACTGTGGCACATTCAGAAAAGTACAAAGACAGTCAGGGTAACTTACAGGAAAAAACCATTTGGGTGGATTGCGCCTATTGGAGTGATCGTACCGCAGTGGCCCAATACCTGACCAAGGGTACACAGGTTTTTGTAGAGGGTCAGCCTGAGGCAAGATCCTTCCAGCGCAACGATGGTACACCCGGAGCCTCCCTTTCCCTTCGTGTACGCGAAGTACAGTTACTGGGTAGCAAAAATGATAACAGTAGTGGTGGAGCTGCCTACCAGCAGCCTTCCAATGCATCCAATGCCATGAGTGGCAGTGGTCATGTTCCTGCTGCCAGTGAAATCACTGAGCCGGTGGATGATCTGCCATTCTGATCAGCAATCTTTGCAGAACGAATAGAAGCCCCGTCCTGACGGGGCTTTGCTTTTACGGATTATATTTGCGCATGTCCGAACAAGTATTCCCCTACGATAAAATATTTCAGTTCACCCGATCCGTATTTGAAAAAATCGGTTGCTCCGAATCCCATGCAATGACGGCCACAAAGGCCCTTTTATCTGCCGATCTCCGCGGTATTGATTCGCATGGGGTGGCCAGGCTCAGTGGGTATGTGCGTTTATGGGAAGTGAAAAGAGTGAATGCCAATCCCAATATTAAAATTATTCATGAAACCCCTTCCACTGCTGTAGTGGACGGTGACAGTGGATTGGGTTTGGTGGTAGCTCCCTTTGCCATGCAGTTGGCTATTGAAAAAGCAAAACAATGCGGCACGGGTTGGGTGAGCGTCCAACACAGTAATCATTTTGGAATTGCGGCCCATCACGCGATGATGGCCCTGGAACATGATATGATGGGAATCGCCATGACTAATGCAAGTCCATTGGTGGCTCCTACATTCTCAATTGATAAAATGCTGGGCACAAATCCCATTTGTGTGGCAGCACCGGCCGGGAAGGAGCCTGCTTTTGTAGCCGATCTGGCCACCACAACAGCCGCCAATGGCAAACTGGAAATATTGCAAAGAAAAAATACTGATACACCGGATGGATGGGTGCAGGATAAAGACGGTCTTCCTACCAATGATGCCAATATTCTCAAAAAAGGTGGTGCCTTATTGCCATTGGGTGGCGACCGTGAACATGGCAGTCATAAAGGTTATGCTTTGGGTGCGATCGTTGATATTTTTTCCGCTTTATTGAGTGGTGCCAATTATGCCCCCTGGGTACCACCGTTTCCTGCTTATGTACCAATGCCTGCACAACAACCGGGCAAAGGAATTGGTCATTTCCTGGGTGCGATGCGGGTAGATGCTTTTCGGCCGGCTGATGAATTTAAAAATGCCATGGATCATTGGATACAGGGATTCAGAAATGCAAAGACAGTTCCGGGACAGGATAAAGTACTGGTGCCTGGTGATCCGGAGCGGGAATATGAGTTAAAACGAAGGATAGATGGCTTACCTTTACTCAATCAGGTAGTTGAAGATTTGCAATCCCTTTCTCAAAAATTTTCCATTCCCTGGGTACAATAAAATACAGCAATGAAATCATACTTTTTTGCAATTATAGCTATCATTACTTTCTCTTTAGCACTGGTTTCCTGTCAGCGGGAAGTAGACTGGAGTACCAATAATCCGACCACAGCTGATAGCAGTTACCTGATAAGGGCGTATGCTTTTGATACGACCCTGGGACCGGGAACAGATACCCTGCAATGGTTAAGCTTCCAGTATGATGCACAGAAAAGACTGACTACGATGTTCTCCCGTTTCAAAACAGTAGGCAGTCCTGAAGATACCACCATATTTACTTTCTCCTATCAGGGAAATGATACACTCCCATACAAATATGTGTATGAAGAAAAATATCATTTTGGACCGGTTCGTAATCATAGGCAAACCACTGTCTTTAATTTGTATCTGAATGGATTTATCAGTCAGGATTCATCAATTTTTATTGATATGATATCGGGTATCAACTCCGGGGCTGAAGTAAATAAATTCCAGGTATCGGGTGTTACAGTTAACCGGTATGAGTCTAATTATGACTTTATTGGCGGGAATTACGTCCTCAATTCAAGGGATACCGGTGTGTATACGGTTACACAAACATTGGGAAACATCACTTCTCAAACCCTGGTCAGCGGTAATGGGGCTTATGAGTCGGCCCAGGTGACTTACGATAACAAATTCAATCCCCTGGGAAAGATTATCAAGCTTCGTTATCCGGTTTTTGAATCCACTTATTTTGAAGTATGGTCAACCCAGCTTTCCAATGCCCAGCAGGTACAATTCAAGGAGCCCTTCAATCCAATATATCAGGATACCTATACCTACCAATACAGGGCAGACGGGTATCCGGTCAGTCATACCTATTCCACAAATGCCGGAACGGCTTCCTATAATAAAGCCAAATACTTTTATACCACACTTTGATCATCGGTACTAAGGCATAGTTTCCATAAACAATATTATCTTTGCAACCCGGGCTCCAGCCGGGTTGCTTGCTTATTTATTCATCCTTTAAATTTACGGGAGGGGGGACAAACATGAAGATCATGAAGTTTGGCGGCACCAGTGTGGGTAAGCCGGAAAGAATGCACCATATCGTTTCACTGGTGAGTAAGGAAACAGAACCGGTGATTGTGGTTTTATCAGCTTTATCAGGTACCACCAATGCCCTGGTGG